>CACXGS010000208.1 GCA_902767195.1 uncultured Lachnospiraceae bacterium
ACGGGAAACATACAAAAGATCAGAAAAGATCCAAACACTAGGGCGCTATAAGGTGTCAGAGGCCATCCCTCGACCACAATCCTTGGATTGTATCTTGAGAAAACATATCCTTTGGAGGCTCCGAAAAGAGTGAGCCCGAAAAAGAATACCATAGCCGCGAGACAATAACCGTCCCGGCCGTCAAAGTGAAAAATAGCAAAGGCGGTCCTCCCCTTTTCGCCATAACCGCGGCATTTCATGGAATCAGCCGTCTCTATGGCATTTTCCAGAGCCCAGGTCACCAGAATAGAAAAAATGGTGATACCATGTCTGATCCTGGATAAAATGTTACCGTTGGATATACTTCTCCCCACACATTTCTGTCCGTCGGCAATCACACCTGCCTGACGGGCAAAATGGGGCACAAATCGCAGGGCCATGGAAAGGACCAGGGAAAGGGCCGGAATGATCCGGCCAAACAGATAAATGAATTTGTCCGAGGTCATCACTTCCGTGTAGCAGGAAAACCATGTAATGACAGCCGCCAGCATCAGCGCCATAATCAATCCATAGACACAGCTCTCCAGAGTAAAGGGATTGCCGTTGGACAGATATCCCAGAATGGTCACGCCGTAATGATTGAACATGGGGTTGACCGCTGCCGCGATAATCATCACCGGCAAAGTAAAGATCAGATTGTTTCTGATGGTTCTCCTCCAGCCCTTTAAAAGAGCGGCATAGGATATGCCGCTGATCAGGGAAATGGCCAGGATAATGGGGTGGGTGACGAACATGGTCACCCCCAGCACCCCGGCAAAGAAAAGGATATTATTTAGAGGATGATAAGTTGAAAACGTATCGCTCATATGATTCCCTCTTTAATACATAGAGTTATCTCCTACGTCTTTACCCAGATCGCAGGTGTATACCCAGTTGATCTCATCACCGTCAGATACGGTGTATTTGCTGCATCCGTAATTGGGGAACCAGCCGTTAACGTTGAACATCCAGCCGGAAAGCTCACCACAGTCAAATTCGTAGAGCTGGTTGATGCCTTCTACGTAGGCAGAATCATAGACGGGACTGTAGCTGGATTCCATGTGGATGCCCCGGTCTTTGCATACTCTCTTTAATACGTCATGGACAGATTCTCCCGGGGAGAAGCTGACCGACACAGGCTTTAAGATCCAGCCGTTGGAGGGCACGAATTCTTCCTTGCCGCTGGTCAGATTATCCATGTTATTGAGGATGGTGGAACAGTTGATGGAAATGGTGCAGGTCCCCCCGGAACTGCCGCCGCTTCCTCCGCTGCCGTTTCCGCCACCGCCTCCGGAGCTGTCATTACCCCCTCCGGAACCGCCGGAATTGGTGATATCGTTGGGGATATCCGCCGCCTGATCATTCCCGGCGCCATTCGTGGCATCGCTTCCGGACAAATCAGTGGAGCCATTGGCAGTATTGGCCGGATTATTACCGTTGGCGTTGGCATTGGCAATATTCTTAATCTGCTGATTAATCTCCGCCAGCTTATCCTCGTCGGTAATACCGCCCACAATATAACTGTCTCCTTCCAGAGACAGAACATGCATAGTAAGGACAGTAATGCCCGGTTTTGGTGCCTTTAGGCTTTCAATGGTCACCTTGGCCTCGGTGGTTTTTTCTGCCCCGGCATCCTTTTTATCTTTATCTTTTTTCTTATCTTTGGATGAGTCCTCTTCCTTGGGATCCGTAAAGATAGACACATCACTTACCTTGGCCAGTTTGGAATTCTGCTCTTTAAGGAGCATTCCCTTATCGGACTGCCAGGCTTCGGGAAGTTCTACCTCCAGAGTGGGAGAACAGATCAGGCCCTTGCCGTACATGGTCATCTTGAGGGCGTCATTGGCCTGATTGGCCTTTTTCTTGATATCATCAAGGTTCTTAGAATCAAAGGTAATCCGAAGGTTCTGATCTTCCGGGTTCTGAATCTGGCTGCAATCGTAGATCCAGGTGTAGCTGATTCCGTCTTCGGTTTTTCCGACAAAACGGATCTCCCGGTTCTCTCCCACTACCGTTTCAAAACGTTCTTTTGTAATGATACCGTCTGCCGGAATGGGATTCTCATCCGCCAGGGGTTCTACATTTTTGCCCCCGGAAGATTTCTTTTTCCCCGCCTTCTTTGTCTCCGTCTTGACGGGACGGTTCATCTCTTCCTGATTGGATGTAGCACAGGCCGTCAGGAATACCAGGCAGCAGATCATCAGCAGACCGATGAAACGTCGTCCTCTTCTGCCGTGCTGATTCTTTAAACACATTTTTAAACGCATATGTATCTCCTCCCGTTCTCAGCGTGTGATCAGGTTCTGGTTATTTTCCCTTTTTCTTTTTCTTCGTCTTTTCCTCTTTCCTGCCAAGTTTTGCAGGCAGAAGGAAAAATGCTGCGCAGGCTCCTCCACCAAGGCCGGCTGCCAGAGGAACGGTCCAGATGGGCACGCCGGACTTTTTCATGTTGTCGACACTTTCTATATTCAGGCCTGCCTCTGTGGTGGCCTCTTCCTGATCCGGATCATAATCTTCAAACAGACTGTCACCAGTTTCCTCGCCGAATTCCGGAATATAGTCCTCCCCGTCGAAAGACCAGGCTTCGGCCTCGGTGCTTTCTTCCGCTTTGTCATCCTTTTTATTATCCGTATTCTGTCCGGACTGACCTCCCTGATTCGCAGAATTGTTCTGGGAATTCACGGTTTGTCTGGCAGCATTCTGGTTCGTGTTGCTGCCCTGGGGAAGCCGCTGCTGACTGGTCGACTGGTTCCGGTTTGTTCCACCATAGACAATGACCGTACAGGTTGAGCTCCTGCCACTTCCATCGGCTGCCCTGGCAGTGATGGTCGCTGTTCCCGAAGAGCGGCCGGTCACTTTACCGGAGGAGTCTACCGAAGCCACACTGCTATTGGAAGAAGACCATTTGACTTTACGGTTAGAAGCATTGGAAGGCAGGACGGTTGCGGAAAGACTGCGTGATGAACCGGCTGCCAGAGATATCTGCTTGTAATTGATTCCCACCGAGCTAACCTTGATGGTACTGCCGGATTGACTCTTATTGCTTCCGGACTGTTTCTTGCCGGTGCTGGCTCCGGAAGTAGTATTCTTAACAGTGACGGTACATGTTGCCTTCTTTTTGCTTCCGTCTTTCGCGGTAACTGTAATTTTGGCTGTTCCTGCTTTGACGGCTTTGACCACACCTTTCTGGGTTACCGTGGCAACTTTCTTGTTGGAGCTTGACCATGTCACATTTTTGTTCGAAGCATTTTTGGGGGTAACAGTAACTTTTAGAGTCTGGCTCTTCCCTTTTTTAAGGGTCAGTTTGGTTTTATCCAGAGTCAGTTTGGTTACCGGTACCTTGCTGTCTGTTTCTTTTTTGGAAGGAGTATCCGGCTTGCCACCGGCAGAGAGACTGATATCACTCATATCATATATAGAAGTGTCTCCATTCAGCATTCTTACATAAGCGACTACAGCACACATACCCTGTTCGGTAGCCATACCATCCAGAGTTCCACCTGCACCACCGCCATTGTTGACAGAGCCTGAAACATGCATGAAACCTCCTTCTCTTAAATAATATTCAAAAAGGCGGCTCATGGGCCAGGCACCATTCTTAATGAAACGGGTGTCTTTGGCCGGGTCAATCCCCAGGGCCGCAAAGGCTATAATTGCCTGGGAACAGCTCTCGGAAGTTTCCAGCTCTCCGGTTCCATTTAAGGTTCCGAAGCCACCGGATGCATATTGTTTGATGGACAACCAGGTAAGTGCCCGGTCTATGGCAGCAGTAACCTTTTCCCTTCCCTCCATGCCATAATAGGGAGCAAGGGCCTGAATGGTCATGGCAGTGATATCCACGTCCGGAGTGTCTCCATAGAGGGTCCATCCTCCGTGGGCTACTTTAGAATTCACTTCTCTTGCAAGAATATATTCAATGATCTTTTCTTCTGTGGTGGGATTGGCCGCGCCTGTGACCCCTGTGAAATAATAGTCGGGATGGGAATGAAGAGCGATCAGGGCCCAGACCGGCCCGTTAAAGCCCTGTTTCTGCAGATATTTGAAATCATCCAGATAGTCGAACAGATTATGTCCGTAAATACTGCGGGCATCCTTGCCGATAACCGTCATGGCAAGGATCAGCTTGGAATAGTCGGAGGACCGGTTGGTATCCAGATCCCAATTGTTGTCAATCATGTAATTGACAATATTATCGTAAAACTCTTTCTTATAATTATCCGGAATACCAAGAGGACTCCTGGCCATACCAATGGCATTCCATATGCTGGCATAATCCGGATCTTTGTCCTTGGACAACATGTAATTACGAACAGACCGGATCACGGTCTCTGTAGACGGACTGAGGGTACGGGCAGGAACATCCGCTGCCCTGGAAGGGACTACCTTATAGTTCCATCCCAGAAGCAGGCTGAAGGCAAAGAAAAGGATGGTCAGGCGAAAACAGACCCTTATTCGGTTGTAGATATTACCATGTCCCATAACGTCTCTCCAGGAAAAATTATTGTTGTATTATTTATCCCTATTTATAGTAATAATTATACTTTTATTAAAAACAAATAGCAAGATATATCAAGGAATAATTAGCGACGAAAAGTTGTCCCAAACAATCATGTTGTGCAAAAACTCTCGTCATTATTATCCTTCATCTGTTTTGTTTTTACAAGGTAATTATATAGTGGTTTTCCATAGGTTTTAAAAAATAATTCCCGGGGTTAATAATATTGATATCTCTCCCTTTTCCGGGCCAGAAAACAGACTGCCAGAAGAAAGGCGGCAGTTTCCGCGGCGATGATGGCCCACCATATTCCATCCAGGCCGAAAATGGAGGGAAGAAGCAGAATACTGGAGCTCTCAAATACAAATGTTTTCAGGAAAGAGATCAGGGCAGAGATCTTCCCGTTCTCCAGGGCGGTAAAGAGGGAGGAGATAAAGACAGCGTAGCCTCCCGGCAGAAATGACAGGGAATAGATATAGAAGGCATGAAGAGTAAGCCGAAAAAGGCCCTGGTCGTACCCTGCAAAAATACCGGTAACAGGACTCCCGAAGACCCGGACCAGCAGCATCATGGCCAGACTGAAGCTTCCGATCACTCTTACACTTATGTGGAAAAGATTCTTCAGCTCGTCCGTATCTCCTGCACCATTATGGTAACTGATAACCGGAGAGCATCCGGCACTGTATCCGTAGTAGCAGGAAGAGAAAAGGTAGCCTGCATAGATAATAATCCCGTAAGCAGCCACACCATCTGCCCCGGCATAGCGCATGAGCTGATAGTTATAAAGGGCGGAGATGACGGAGGCCGCTATGGTATTTACCATCTCCGAAGAACCGTTGGTACAGGTCCGAAGGATAATCTGCCCGGAAAACCGGGGCCGTCTGAAACGAAGCAGGCTGTCATTCTTCCGGCCAAAATATATCAGTTCCAGTAATACACCGGCGGATTGACTGATGGCCGTAGCAAAAGCAACTCCGGCAAGACCCCACCGGAAACCTATCACAAAAACCACATCCAGCAGGACGTTCAATGTTCCCGAAAACACACTCATATAGAGTCCCAGTCTGGGCTTCTGGGCAGTGATAAAGAAGCTGTGAAACATGTTGGAAAGCATATAGCATGGCAGTGTGATCAGAACGATCCTTCCGTAGACCACAGAGTCAGTAAGAATAGGACCGTGTCCTCCCATGAGTCCCAGTGCGGGACGGATCAGAATCAAGCCAAGAAAAGCCAGGACCAGTCCCGCTGTCGCAGTAAAAAGGGCAATCAGAGTAAAATATTCCTCTGCCAGCTCCTTTTTCCCTTCTCCCAGGGCAAAAGCGACGATGGCTGAGCCGCCGGATCCTGCCATATAACCTACTGCTCCCATTATAAATAAGAGAGGCATAACAAAGTTGATGGCCGCAAAGGGAATCTTCCCCACATAATTGGATACAAAAAAGCCGTCCACCACACTGTATATGGATGAAGTGATCATCATGATAATAGTCGGAAAGACAAATCTTATGATACGACCATAGGTGAAGTGGTCTGCAAGCTGGATTTTGTTCTTAGATATGTCCTTATCCATATGTTTTGCCTCCGTCTTTCTGGGGACTTAAAATGTTACTCCGATGACCTTTCTTTTATTTTGTTATGATACCATAAATTGTTTTGAAATGTGCTATAATGTTTATAATAACTGTCTTTCTATTCTATAAGGGGTATTGTCTATGATCATTCACAAGCTCACTGACGGGGATACTGTTCACAAATATAATCAATGTATTGTTGTTCTCTTTTCAGGTAAGCGTCATGTCATCAGTACCGGCCCCAATAACGGGGGATACCGGGAGGACCTCCAGGCTGTTTTCAACCAGGATGCCAATCCCGGTCCTGGTATGCCCTGTGTGCTCAAGGGTGACACTTACGAGAGCCACATGAATGTGGTGGCACTGGAAGATCTGGGTCTTCCGCCAGACCGGTGCTCCGGCCTGTGCACTGCTGCAAGTATGGAGAATGCTTCGATACAGTCCCTCTCCTTCCGGGATCTTACTGTTACTGCTATCGTGACTGCCGGTATTGAACACAATGGCGGTCGGGCAGGTGATCCGGCAACTTTTTATGAGGAGAAAGGCTCATTTCAACCTGTTGCCCATGGGCCCGGAACAATCAACATTATTGTCCATACCAATGCCTCCCTTAGCCAGGGAGCCCTGGCAAGAACCCTGATTACCGTTTCCGAGGCAAAGTGCGCTGCCTTGCAGGAATTGATGGTGCCAAGCCACAACTCTTCCGGACTGGCAACAGGGTCCGGGACCGATGGGATTATCAGTATCTGCAACCCCTCATCTCCCCTGGCTTTGACCAATGCCGGGAAGAACAGTAAGCTGGGTGAACTGATCGGGAAAACAGTGAAAGCCGCAGTCAAAGAATCTCTGCTCCGGCAAACCGGACTCTGCCCGGACAGGCAGAGAAACATCCTTCGGATCATGGGCCGGTTCGGCATCGATGGAAATAAACTGTGGGAAAAGTGGAATCGTTGCCATGATAATGGCTGGAATAAG
>CACXGS010000209.1 GCA_902767195.1 uncultured Lachnospiraceae bacterium
GCCAGATGGATCCGGAAGTGGACAAGCCGAAAGAGGAAGACATCTATAGAGTGGGTACGGTGGCGGTGATTATCCAGATGGTCAAAGCGGGTAACAATACCCTCCGGGTTTTTGTCGAAGGAAAGACCCGGGCCCGGATGGTTTCTTATATGGACCAGGGGGAGTACGTTCTTGCCTCCCTGGAGACCATTGATGACTCCAACACCCTTTCCTGGGAGGAGGAGACAGCGGATATCCGTATTCTGGATGACTCCCTTGCCGATTATGTGGAGAGGAATCCGGGATCCATGACCCCGGCTCTGGAGAAGGCTCTGGCCAGGGAAGAACTCATTCCTCTTCTCTATGAGATTGCCTATGCCCTTCCCATATCCCTGAACAGGAAGCAGGCTTTGCTGGAGGAGACAGACGTCAGAAAACAGGCGGAGGAGCTGATGAAGATCCTGGCCCAGGAATCGGAGATCAGCGGGATCCGCAACCGGATCGCCAAAAAGGTGAAGGTCAATGTGGACAAGAACCAGAGGGACTTTATCCTGAGGGAACAGCAGAAGGTTATCCGGGAAGAGCTGGGCGAGGAGGATGCGGAATCCGAGGCGGATGAATACATGGAGAAGCTGGATAAACTGAAGGCTTCTAAGGAAGTAAAGAATAAGATTCGCAAGGAGATCCGTCGTTTTCGTAATATTCCCCCGGTGGCAGCCGAGCATACTGTCATGAAGAACTACATCGAGACGATGCTGGAGATGCCCTGGAATAAAGCATCCAGAGATAATAAGGACCTGAAGAAGGCCATGACGATTCTGGAGGAGGACCATTACGGTCTGTCCAAAGTCAAGGAAAGGATCCTTGACTATCTGGCGGTACGCACACTGAATAAGAAAAGTGACGCGCCGATTCTGTGTCTTGTGGGACCTCCGGGAACCGGGAAGACATCGATTGCCAAATCGATTGCCAGAGCGCTGGATAAGAAGTATGTACGCATCTCTCTGGGCGGAGTCCGGGATGAGGCGGAGATCCGGGGTCACAGGAAGACCTACGTGGGCGCCATGCCCGGAAGGATCGCAGAGGGAATACGCCATGCGGGAGTCCGCAACCCGGTCATGCTTCTGGATGAGGTTGACAAAGTCAGCAGTGACTATAAAGGGGATACAGCCTCTGCCCTTCTGGAAGTCCTGGACGGGGAACAGAACAGTCATTTCCGTGATCATTTTCTGGAAGTACCCCTGGATCTTTCCGATGTGCTTTTCATTGCTACGGCCAACGATCTGTCACCGATTGCCAGACCGCTGCTCGACAGGATGGAAGTCATTGAACTGTCCAGCTATACGGAGAACGAGAAGTTTCACATTGCAAAGAACTATCTGATTAAGAAGCAGAGGAAAGCCAGCGGAATTCAGAAGAAACAGATTACATTTCCGGATGAGATCATTCTGGAGATCATCCATTCCTATACCAGAGAAGCCGGCGTCCGTAATCTGGAGCGCAGGATCGGACAGATCATGCACAAGGTCGCCAGAAAGATTCTGGAGGGAGAGACTCATTACGAAGTGAAAAAGGACTCCCTGGAGGAGCTGCTTGGAACGGCTCCCTACGAGGAAGACGATTTTGTGACCGGCCCCCAGGTAGGGATTGTTCGGGGACTGGCCTGGACCAGTGTGGGAGGGGATACCCTTTCCATTGAAGTCAGTGTCATGCCCGGGAAAGGCAATCTGGAGCTGACCGGCCAGATGGGTTCGGTGATGAGGGAATCTGCCCAGATCGGTTTGTCTTATGTAAGGTCGGTCTCGGAAAAATATCAGATTCCCGAAGATTATTTTGAGAAACATGATATCCATCTTCACATACCGGAAGGCGCCGTTCCCAAGGACGGGCCCTCCGCAGGAATTACCATGGCTCTGGCTATGCTGTCCGGGATTACCGGGATACCGGTAAGGGGCGACATTGCCATGACCGGTGAGATTACCTTAAGAGGACGGGTGCTGCCTGTAGGCGGACTCAAGGAGAAGCTGCTGGCAGCAAAAACTGCCGGTGTAAAAGAGGTCCTTCTGCCGGAGAGGAACCGGCGCAGCCTGCGGGAGATCGAAGAAGAGATCCTGGAAGGGATGACCATTACTTACGTGAATAATATGGACGAGGTGACAGAGCACTCTCTGGTGTATAAGAACGAGGAGTAATTCATTCACCAGACATTTAGGAGCAGATTATCATGATCATAAAAAGTGCAGAACTGGAGACGGTCTGCGGCATCACAAGCAAGCTGCCTGTGAATACTCTGCCGGAGATCGCCTTTGCCGGCAAATCAAACGTGGGGAAATCCTCCCTGATCAATACTCTGGTGAACCGAAAAAAGCTGGCCAGAACATCAGGCCAGCCCGGTAAAACACAGACGATTAATTTCTATAATATTAACAGGGAATTCTATATCGTGGACCTGCCGGGTTACGGATATGCGAAGGTATCCCGTTCGGTTTCCGCCAAGTGGGGGCCGATGATCGAGAATTATCTTCACAGCTCCAGGCAGCTAAGGATGGTTTTCCTCCTGATCGACATCCGGCATAAACCGGGAGACAATGATATACAGATGTATCGTTGGATCCTCAGCAATGGTTTTTCGCCGGTGATCATTGCCACCAAGGCGGATAAGATCAAACGGGCTCAGCTTAAGAAACAGATGAGCCTGATCCGGTCTACCCTGAAGGTGGTGGAGGGGGTTCCCATGATTGCTTTCTCCGCAGAAACCAGACAGGGTAAGGATGAGATCTGGAATCTGATCCGGGAGTATGTGCTGGAGGAGGAAGAAGAGTAAAGGAAACTCTTTTTATTCATCCAGAAGAAGCATTTCCATGATTTTGGCATATACCTTATCGCTTTTTTGCGACCATTTATCACATATAAGACGGGCCTGTTCAACAGAGACCACATTGAGGGTGAGCGCCATCAGGGGCTGGCCCTTTTCTTTTATGCAGGTTTCCACCATATATTCCTGCCGTTTGCCATTCTGGAAAGGATGGTAGTCAGCAGTGATCTCCACTTCCCGCCGAAGCATATGCCGGTTCTCTTCATAGTAATTGGCGATATCTTCGAGAAAAGGGGTGGGAATATTCTTTTCAAAAAGGGCAAGAGCCTCTTTGCCCTCGGGACTGGCGTGATAATTGGTCATATTGCGTATAACTTCCTTATGAAGGAATCCGGAAGCCGTCAGCTCTTCAATAGCCTGCTGAAACTGGAAGTAGTTGGTATAGCTGTGGCTGACAAAAAACTCACTGAGCTGTGAGTTGGTCATGGGAAAATCCACATACTCCAGCATATAAAGAATCATTAACTTGTAAATAGTCAGGGAATCACCACTCATGATCGTTCTCCTTATCTATTCTTCTCCTGGCATTCATGTCCCAGTCGCTTGCCCTGAAAGGAATCGCGGACCTTCATCTCATGACGGATCCGGTTCAGCACTTCTCCTTTTCCCAGACCCCAGCGGGGGGCAATGAGCAGGCGGGAGGGGGCATCTCCTGTGATTCGCTCAATCACAATACGGGGGTCCAGCCGTTCGATGCATTCAATCAGAAGATCAATATAGGAATCCGCTGTGAATACAGGAAAAGGATCGGCAAGATACTGACGGGCCAGTTCTGTATTTTCAAGGATGTACAGCATAGACATTTTGACGCCATCCACCTTCAGTCGGTTGAGATAGTCGATGGTCTCATAGTGCATAGCCCTAGTTTCCCCCGGCAATCCCAGGATGACATGGGCTGTTACACGAAGTCCTGCCTCTTTAAGCCTGGCACTTGTATCGGTAAAAACCGATGTAGGGTAGCAGCGGTTCAGACGATCCGCTGTCCTGTCATGACATGTCTGCAGACCCATTTCGATAAAAACCGGCTTAATCCGGTTTAATTCCTTCAGAAGCAAGAGCGTCTCTTCCGGGATACAGTCCGGCCGGGTAGCAATGGCCAGAGCAGCAATCTGGTCCAAAGCCAGTGCTTCCTCGTAAATGGACCGCAGCCGGTCTATGGGTGCGTAGGTGCCGGTAAATGCCTGGAAATAAGCAATATAGCGCCTGCTTTGATATTTGGCGGATGACTGGCTGCGGCCTAGCTTAATCTGGTCAGTGACAGAGAGGCGGGGGCTTTCGGCGTATTCCCCGCTTCCCCCCTGGCTGCAGAAAATACATCCGCCCATTCCTTTGGACCCGTCCCGGTTAGGACAGGTGAAACCCGCATTGAGGCTGATTTTATACAGTTTCTCCCCGAAGCGTTCCTTTAAGAATCTTGAATACGTGTAGAAGCGTTCCACTAGATATTTTCCTTTACTGCCTTACTGACAGCTTCCGCGATCACCGGATTGAAGGCTTCCGGCAAAATGAATGTCTCGCACAAGTCCTCATCCGGAACCAGAGCAGCAAGGGCCCTGGCAGCAGCCAGTTTCATTTCCTCGGTAATCTTTGAGGCATGCCCTTCCAGAGCCCCGCGGAAGATTCCGGGAAATACCAGAACATTGTTAACCTGATTGGGGAAATCCGACCGGCCGGTACCGATGATGCGGGCTCCGGCTTCTTTGGCCAGATCCGGCATGATCTCCGGTACAGGATTGGCCAGGGTAAAGAGGATGGAATCCCTGTTCATGGAACGGACCATATCCTGGGTCACGACACCGGGAGCAGATACACCGATGAAAATGTCGGCTCCCTTCATGGCATCTGCCAGAGTTCCCTGCTGGCGGGACAGGTTCGTAACCAGAGCCATCTGCTGCTTGATCCAGTTTAATCCCGGATTGCCCTGGCAGATAATACCGCGGCTGTCGCAGATGGTCACATCGACAAAGCCGTAGGAAAGCAGCATCTTGGCGATGGCAATTCCGGCTGCACCGGCGCCGTTCACCACAACTTTGCAGTCTTCTTTGGCTTTCTTTACAATCTTTAATGCGTTAATGATGCCGGCGGTTACTACAATAGCAGTGCCATGCTGGTCATCATGAAAGACCGGGATATCCAGAATGTCTTTTAACCGTTCTTCTATCTCAAAACAGCGGGGAGCGGATATATCTTCAAGATTAATGCCTCCGAAAGCCGGAGCAATGCGGATGACAGTCTCAATAATTTCTTCCGTATCCTGTGTGTCCAGGCAGATGGGGAAGGCATTGACGTTGCCGAATTCTTTAAAGAGAACCGATTTGCCTTCCATGACAGGCATGGCCGCCAGCGGGCCAATATTGCCCAGACCCAGAACGGCACTTCCGTCGGAAACAACGGCTACTGTACTGGACTTGATGGTGTAACGGTAGGCTTCTTTAGGATCTCTGGCAATCTCTTTACAGGGCTCTGCTACTCCCGGTGTGTAGGCGATGGCAAGATCTTCCGCCGTATCTACCGGACAGCGGGATACCACATCCAGCTTGCCTCTCCATTCTTCGTGAAGTTTTAGAGCTTTCTCACTATTTGTCATTGGTTTTCCTTTCTTGGTCAATAATTAGAGTATCCAAACAAATATTTTAGCATTCCCCGGAAGTTTTATCAATGCCTTCCTGCAGTAAATACAAGTATGCAGTGTTGAACGGTGTCGCTAATAACCCCAATCAACGGACAACCGGTTCCGACGCAGAGGCGTTGCCCACTCCCGGTAAGCTATCTGCCTGTTCCGACTGGGGCGGC
>CACXGS010000210.1 GCA_902767195.1 uncultured Lachnospiraceae bacterium
CGGGGAGAACCGGAAGCTGCCGTAATTCCCAACCGTTTCCGGGATCATGATATCGTGGAATACATTAATATCCCCTTTATCTCGGATGGTGTTCTTGATATGAGGAAAGTCAGGGAGGAAGGTTTTGATCCCTGCCGTTTCTATGTCAACCTTACTGAGAATAAGGAGACGGTACTGAAGATTATGAAGTATATGCTGGATCATGAGGATGGCTGTATCCTTTTCCACTGTACTGCAGGTAAGGACCGTACCGGGATTATCGCCATGATTCTCCTGGGAGTCTGCGGTGTGTCCAGAGAGGATATAATGGCAAATTATGAGGTGAGTTTTACCTATCTGGACAGCAATGTGGTTGTAAACTATCCCGAGGAAATCAGGGAGCTGGATAACTCCAAGAGAGAGTGGATCGCAGCTGCCTATGACCATATTATGGAAGAGTATGGAAGCTTTAAGCGCTATCTGAAGGCCTGCGGACTCACCGGCAAGGAGATTCGCCGGCTGCGCCGGAAACTGACCTGGTAGAGGAGGATACGGACGATGAGAGTGATTGCAGGAACAGCCAGAAGGCTGCAGCTGAAGACCATGGAAGGCCTTGATACC
The DNA here is from genome assembly GCA_902767195.1 of uncultured Lachnospiraceae bacterium. The sequence continues at coordinate 601 of CACXGS010000210.1, forward strand.
CGCCCCACTACCGACCGGATCAAGGAGACCCTTTTTAACATGATACAGTTCGAACTGGAAGGTTCTTCTTTTCTGGATCTTTTTGCCGGAAGCGGCGGTATCGGCATTGAGGCTTTAAGCAGAGGGGCAAAAAAGGCTGTTTTTGTGGAGCAGAATAAAAAGGCGGCAGCAGTGATTCGGGATAACCTGACCCATACCAGACTGATGGATCGAGGGGAGATCATGATTCGGGATGTTATGACTGCTCTGCGGATCCTGGAAGGCAGAGGGGAAGTTTTTGATTACATTTTTATGGATCCTCCCTACGGGAAAGGCCTTGAGCAAAATGTCCTTGATTATCTGGCCTCTTCTCCACTGGCAGGACCGGACACTATGATTATTGCCGAATCTGATCTTGAGACATCCTATCAGGATCTGGAAGGCAGTGGAATCCGCCTGTTTAATGAGAAAATATATAAGACCAATAAGCATACATTTTTCAGGAAAGAATGTTGAAACAGAAGGATGTCTTATGTTAGAATAAAAAATAGAATTGGAAAGACGAGGTCTATGAAAGCTTATGATAAGAGCAATCTACCCCGGCAGTTTTGACCCGGTAACCAATGGACACCTGGACATCATTCGACGTGCAGCGAAGGTTTTTGACACGGTGATCGTCGGCGTGTTGAATAACGTTTCCAAGAAATCTTTCTTCTCAGTGGACGAGAGAGTGAACATGCTTCAGGAGGTCATCGGGGATTTGCCCAATGTTGAAGTGAAGGCATTTAACGGTCTTCTCGTTGATTTCAGTGAGGAGATGCAGGCACATGTGATCGTGCGCGGTATTCGTGCAGTCTCTGACTTTGAGTATGAGCTGATGATGGCACAGACCAACAAACAGCTTAATGAGAACGTCGAGACCATGTTTTTTGCCACAAACGCAGCCTATTCCTATATCAGCTCCAGCTCGATTCGCGAGATCGCGGCTTTTGGGGGAGATATCACGGATATGGTTCCGGAGTCGGTGCGCCTGCGTGTTGAAGAGAGATACGGTCGTTGAAGATTATAAGATAAAGGAGTGTATAACATGGCTGATATGACAGTAGAACAGCTTATTGACGAGATTGAAGTGTATATAGATAACTGCAGGACCACAGGAGTCCTGGGTGGCGGAAGTATGATCAAGGTTAATCGTGAGGAGATCCTTACCATGCTTGATGAACTTCATGAGCAGCTGCCCAAGGAGATCGGAGAGAGTAAGCAGGTATTGAAGACACGTGATACTATTCTGGCCGATGCCAGATCCAGAGCAGACCGGATCATGGAAGATGCAGCCAAGGAAGCTACTGCTCTTGTGGACAAGGATGAGATCGTCAATATCGCCAATATGCGTGCGGATTCTATTATTTCCGAGGCTGAGAAAAAGGCAGAGCAGATCAGCAGGGAATCCAAGGAGACTGCCCAGACAGTAGAGCTCTCAGCTCTTCAGTACACCCAGGGAATGCTGGAAGGACTTGAGTTTATGTACTCCAGCATCATCAAGCAGGAGAGAGAATACTTCAACGCCATCATTTCCAAGCTGGAGGATGAACATAAGAAGATCCTCGCAGATAAGAGGGAAGTAGACCTTCAGCTCAAGGCCAATGGAGCAAGGACTCCGGCCAGGAATAAAGAAGACTTCGAGAAGAAGGAGAAGAAGGAAAAGAAGGCTCCGGAGACTGCAGATAAGTAAGGAATTTTTCTTGACAAGGGTATTTCATCTGTGTATAATAGCAAGAGTGTGGTCTGAGAAGGGTTGATGATATTATGAGTATTAACATATCAGAGATCTTATCGATTCCATCGGCTTTTAAGGAGTATCCGGTTTGTCCTGACCGTGACAGATTAAAGCTTCGAAGAGCTTCCTACAGGGTTTCCTATCAGGAACCTTATACGCTCAGTGTGCGTAAGGAAGGGAGTATGCTTTCCGTGACGGGTCAGACGGAGGTGCATCTGCTGATGCCCTGTGACCGTTGTCTGACAGATGTGGATGTCCCATTTTCCGTGCAGATCAACCGGGAGCTGGATCTCTCCAGAGAGCAGGATGAAGAAGTAGACGAAGATGAACTAAGTTTCATAGATGGATGCATGTTGGACGCAGACAAGCTCGTAACCGACGAGATTGTGGTTGCACTCCCGACAAAGATCTTATGCAGGGAAGACTGCAGGGGATTATGTCCCCAGTGCGGGAAGAACCTCAATGAAGGGCCATGTGAATGTACCCATGAGAGTTTGGATCCCCGCATGGCAGCCATTGCTGAGATCTTCCGGAATGGTCAATAGCATCATCACAAATATACTGGTAAGAGGAGGTGTAACCGTGGCAATCTGTCCGAAGAATAAGTCTTCTAAAGGAAGAAGGGACCGTCGTAGAGCGAACTGGAAGATGACTGCACCTACACTGGTGAAGTGCAGCAAGTGCGGAGCTCTGACTATGCCCCACAGAGTATGTAAGGCATGTGGTTCTTACAATAAGAAAGAGATCATCGCTGTTGATTGATCGATATAAGAATGTGTTTGGAAGAAACCGTGAAGAACTGAGACCGGAGGTTTTAGTTTTTTGCGGTTTTGTTATTATGGGGGGTTAAGATGAAAAAAATCAAATGGCCAATAATCATTTTCTTCTTTTTTCTTATCGCTCTAATTGTGAGAATCGTGACCTATGAAGGTTTTGTACCTTTCGGAGACCGTGGGCGTTACTGGGATCATACCCATCTGACAAAAGATCAGTGGAAGGATATTCGAGGGGTTTCCTATCGTTTTGATAAAGACGGACATCTGCAGAATGGCTGGCTGGAAGAAGACGGAAAGACCATGTATCTAAAGTCCGGCCTTCCGGTACGGGGCGCTGCCCAAATTGACGGGAAAGAATACTATTTTGATGAGAAAGCTGCCATGAAGACCGGCATGATTGAGGTGGATGGCCACTGGCGATTCTACGATGATGACGGTCCGCGTCGTACCGGGTGGATTACCTATGAAGGGGATACTTATTTCATGGGCAAAAAGGACCGGACCACCGGCTGGATGGAAGATAAAGGCCGCCGCTATTATTTTGACCGGGAAGGGCGTATGGTAACCGGATGGTTTGTGCTTGGCGGCAACCGGTATCTTTTTGATAAGAAGGGAGCATTAATCACAAACAAATGGCATCAGGAGGATGCCAATACATATTTTCTGGCAGGTGACGGCCATGCTGTTTCCGGCAAGGTGAAGATCAAAGGTCAGATCTATCTTTTTTCTGATGACTGCCTTCTTCTTCGGAACCAGTGGCTTGGCAATTCCTACGCCGATGAGGATGGAAAAATGGTGAGAAATACTAACATCCATGGCTTGCCGGTCGATGCCCGGGGCGAGAGAGTTTTCCATGGGGACTATGGTGATGCGGGTTGTCTTCTGATTCCGGATACCGGTGTTCAGGTACCTCTCTATGAGAATGAGGGAGATGATGAAGGCCAGGTAATAACAGACCGGCAGAATTCTGCAGTGTATTTTACCAGCTTCCGTATGCCGGTAATTGCTGATCACAATAATCAGGGATTTGAAAAAATTAAGGGATGCATTCCGGATGTTACCTATGCCTTTGTGCTGACAAAGAACAGAGTCAATGAATATCAGTGCACTAAGATTTGTAATGGTACTAATACTCTTGAAGACATTCTGGACGATAGAGGCGTCAGCGTAGATTACAGCGGAGCAGATCTCTGCCTTTACACCTGCAATGAGGACTGGAGGCATGTGACTGTTGTCTTTTTTGACGAGAAATAGACAATCGTGATAGAAAATCCGTTGACGTTCCTTAAGTGAAGTGATAGGCTAAAACTATCAGAAAGTCATGGTGAAATGGCTTACGTTCAGGACAAGTATTTGGAGGAGGTATGAGCAGATGGTAGGTATAGTTGTTGTTTCTCATAGTCAGAAGCTGGCAGAGGGTGTTGTTGATCTTGCGGCGCTGATGGCTGCAGATACTCCCATGAGAGCAGCCGGCGGTATGGATGACGGTGGATTCGGGACAAGTTTCGAGAAGATTTCCGCAGCGGTTGAAGATATCTACACAGACGATGGCGTTATCATCATGATGGACCTGGGAAGTGCTGTTATGACAACGGAGATGGTTATTGAGATGATGGATGACCGCAACATCAAAATGGTGGATTGCCCGGTTGTGGAAGGCACCATTGCGGCAGCAGTCATCGCCTCCGGAGGAGCTCCTATGGAGGAGGTTATTGAGGCTGCAGAGATGGCCAAGACAGCAGCAAAATTTTAGGGGAAACGATGAAAGAATTTTAGTTAATATAGCAAAGACTGTCATTTTCTTGGCGGTCTTTGCTTTTTTTTTGTCTTTCTCTATTATTTGGTAGAAATGTGTAATAAATGTGTTATAATTGTTATGAAATATTCTCGTAAAGGTTATATTTACGAAATAATTGTTAATATATTAGACAATTTTGTAATAATTATTTGAAATGGAGAGGAGGACAAGTTTATTTTATAGGACTAAATAAGGCTGTTTCAATGATAAAGACAAAAATGCTTGTTCAATTAAGACGTTGAAGGAATGACATCTATAGGAGACACACAAAGAATAGGACAGGAGAGAAATATGAAAAAACACTTAGAAAGAATATTGGCTTTTGTGCTTGCGTTCTCGATGATTTTTACATCGAACGCCATTACGGGATTTGCGGCCACTTATCGGTCGGGGGACAACAGCCAGGTAATGGACAGGGAATTAGAGGATTATAACGATGAAGCATCAGATTCGACTTCAATCGTTGTAGAGGACGAAGATCAAAGTAAGAAGGAATCGGATTCTATAGCAGATACTTCTTCGGAAGTTGAGTCGGAAGCGGAATCGGAAGTGGAAGATCTGACTATAGATGAGGATGAAGCATCTAAGGAAGTCGATTCTTCTACAGAGGAGAGCGTCACACCGCAGTACAAAAAAACAACTTACAGTTTCGAGGATAAAAATGTCCTGGTAACTGCCAGGTGTCAGAGCCCATCTGCGATTCCGGATGATGCCAGATTAGTAGTTACTCCGGTAACCGGCGCATCCTCAGATTATGACTATGACGCTTATATGAATGCCTTGGACAAAAAGACAAAGATGGATGTCACTAAGGAAAACACTCTCCTTTATGACATCGCTTTTGTGGGCAAGGGAGAAGATGGCTCTTTGAAAGAGTATCAGCCGGAACAGGGCTCTGTGAAAGTGGAGTTTTTCTTCAAGACAGGTCAGCTGAAAACAAAGCTTGGAGCCAGAAATTCTGCACAGGTCGCAGTGCGTCATCTGCCCCTTGCTGAAGAAGTGCGGGACAAGTATGCCCTCACCCGAAAGGCAACAAAGCTTACTCCAGAAGAGATCCTGGTGGAAAAGGTAAAAAATCTTAAAGTCAGACTGGCCGGAAAAGAGGGAGTATCCTTTACGACCGGTGAGTTCAGTATGTTCTCATTCAGCGTTCTTAAAGAAAATGTAAAGACACCTGTGGAGATTGTAAAGACACCTGAATTTTCTTATGAGGACAAGAATATCGAAGTTGTGGCAGTTCCCACCAGGGCCGATGCGGTTCCGAAGAACGCCCAGCTTGTTGTGACTCCTGTTACAGAGAAAACAAAGGGCTACAATTACAAAGCATACATGAAAGCTCTGAATAAAGAGAGTGCTGATGATGGCAGACAGTTTACTTCAGAGAATACTATATTATATGATATTGCCTTTATGGCAAACAAAACAGATGACCAGGGAAATGAAATCCCCGGTGAACTGGAAGAAATCCAGCCTCAGAGCGGAAAAGTAAAGATCAAAGTTCGTTTTAAGAAAGATCAGCTTTCCGAGGACCTTGGTGCGACAGAAGAGGATACCGTTCAGATTATTCATCTTCCCCTCAAGGAGGGAGCGCTGAAAGGTTGTGATTCCACAGCAGAAGCAACGAATATTAAAGCATCAGACGTTCAGGTAGAAAATGTTGATGCTTCTGTTTCTATGGGAAAAACCGAGAGTACAGAGTTCGTAACAGACACATTCTCTGTATGGGCATGGAATAATGGTGCA
>CACXGS010000211.1 GCA_902767195.1 uncultured Lachnospiraceae bacterium
CAGATAATCAACTGTGCTCACAGAAGCGGAAAGAAAGTAGTCATAGAAGGCCGCAGCATGGTGAATACGATCAGCACGGCAGCGGAACTCGGCTACATTCAGATACCAAAGAATACGGTAATTGACATCGAACAGATGAAGAATTACCCGGATCATAAGATTGTTCTGATTACCACAGGCAGCCAGGGAGAGACTATGGCGGCACTTAGCCGTATGGCAGCTTCCGTCCATCGCAAGGTATCCATCAAGCCCGGCGATGTGATTATTTTCAGCTCTCATCCCATTCCGGGAAATGAGAAGGCAGTCTCTAAAGTGATGAATGAACTGGCCAAAATGGGTGCATCCGTCATTTTCCAGGACACTCATGTGTCGGGACATGCCTGTCAGGAGGAAATCAAGCTGATTTACACACTCACCAAGCCGAAGTTTGCCATTCCGGTCCACGGTGAGTACCGACATCTGAAGGCTCACAAAGAGCTGGCCATCTCCATGGGAATCCCCAAGGAGAATGTCATGATCATGCAGTCCGGTGATGTGCTGGAGCTGTCAGAAGATCATATGGAGATTGTGGATACAGTGGTAGCCCAGGGCATTCTGGTAGACGGCCTGGGAGTCGGCGACGTAGGCAATATCGTCCTGCGCGACCGTCAGCTCCTGTCCCAGAACGGTCTCTTTATCGTGGTAGTAACCCTGGACCGTTACAATGGCATGATTCTGTCCGGACCGGATATTGTATCCAGGGGATTTGTCTATGTCAGAGAGAATGAGGAACTGATCGAGGAGGCAAAGGATGTCGTTGCCGATACATTAGAACGCTGCAGTTCCAGACATGTTACCGACTGGAACAAGATGAAGTCAGAGATCAGAGATGACCTGGGAAGCTACATCTGGAAGAAAATGAAAAGAAGACCTATGATTCTTCCCATTATTATGGAGGTTTAATACAGTCAATGTTTTCACCAGCCAGCATAGAGCCCGAATTAGAAGAGATTGTGTCTAAGACAGAGGAACTGACGCAGATCGTCTGCCGGTCTGAGGCCTACCATGCCTATCATGACTGCCTGTTTCGGTTAAAGAAACAGGAGTCTCTTTACCGTGAGCTCAACGAATTCAGGGAAAAGAATATGGTCCTGAACCTGACAGAGTATCAACAGGATATTTCTGAGGATCAGGACCGCTTATACAGCGAATACGAGAACCTTCTCACAGAACCTCTGGTGATGAGTTTTCTGGCGGCAGAGCAGAAGGTCTGCCGCATGATCAGAACCATTTACGAAGAGATCGCATCCCGTATCGATGTAGATCTTTCCCATCTTCGTGACGGAAAGGATGAAGATTAATGACCAGAAAGATAATAAGCTTTTTTGTCTGGATCATCGGCTTCCTGCTATTGGTGGGACTTCTTTCCCAGCTTTTTCTGAAGACCAGCGGATTCGGATATGAGATTTTTTCGAATAAAGCAAAAGATGATCCGGCCCGGGCGGTAGAGTCTGCGATTACCATTCGTGAAAATGAATCCCTGATCCGGATCGGGAAAGATCTGGAGCGTAAGGGGATCGTCCGCAATGCCTATGTTTTTGCAGCCACTTTATGGACCATGGACGATCATGACAGGATCGTTCCCGGAGAATACAATGTCTCTTCCGCCCAGAAGCCGTCAGAGATTCTGAAGATCTTCACGGCAGACAGTGAGAATGATGATGCCGGAATTGCTCCTGCGGAGGGACAGTAGATGGAACGTCAGAGAATCATTGATTTTATCCGTTCTTTTTCCACCTACAGGGATTCCCGTATCCTGGCGTCTATCCGCGAGGAAGCCATATCTGACCGGGTTCCCATCATCCGGAGAGAGACGCAGGAGCTGCTTCATATACTGATACAGATGAGGAAACCGAAGAGAATTCTGGAAGTCGGAACGGCTATTGGATTTTCTTCGGTTTTTATGAGTGAATGTGCCGGTGCAGATACGGATATTACGACCATTGAGAATTATCCTCCCCGGATTGAGCGGGCTAAGGCCAACATTGAGATGGCCGGCCTCACAGACCGGATCCGGCTGATCCCGGGGGATGCGGCTGAGATTCTTCCTGCCCTTGAAGGAAGCTTTGATATGATTTTCATGGATGCTGCCAAGGGACAGTACATTTCTTTTCTTCCCCAGGTAAAGAGACTTCTGGCGGAGGAAGGCCTTTTAGTCAGTGACAATGTGCTGCAGGATGGGGACATTTTTGAATCCCGCTACGGTATCCGGCGAAGGAACCATACCATCCATCACAGGATGAGGGAATATCTTTATGCTTTGACCCATGATCCCGGATTGCACACCATTATTCTGGAGACCGGGGACGGTGTAGCAGTCAGTCTGGCTGTGGAGAAAAAGGATACAGAGGACGGAGAGAAACCTGAAACTAAAGGATTAGAATAATAGATGAGTATTATGAGAAAGACAGAATTACTGATTCCGGCCAGCAGCCTGGAAGTATTAAAAACGGCAGTCCTCTACGGGGCAGATGCTGTATATATCGGTGGAGATATGTATTCACTGAGGGCCAAGGCCAAGAACTTCTCCTTAGAAGAGATGGAGGAGGGAATCCGCTATGCCCACGAACATGGGGTAAAGATCTATGTTACGGCCAACATCGTTGCCCATAACCGGGATCTTGAGGGGATGAGAGCATATTTTAAAGAGCTCGCCAAAATAGGACCGGATGCTCTGATCATCTCGGATCCGGGAGTTTTTGTTCTGGCAAAAGAAGAGTGCCCGGATATTGATATTCACATCAGTACCCAGGCGAACAGCACCAATTACGGGACTTATAATTTCTGGTATAAACAGGGGGCCTCCCGCGTTGTCGCGGCAAGAGAGCTCTCCCTTACGGAACTCGCCCAGATCCGGACCCACATACCGGAGGAGATGGAGATTGAAGCCTTTGTTCATGGAGCCATGTGCATTTCCCATTCCGGAAGGTGTCTGCTCAGCAGCTATTTTACCGGAAGAAATGCCAATATGGGAGCCTGTACCCATCCCTGCCGGTGGAAATATTACGTCATGGAAGAGACCAGACCCGGGGAATATATCCCGGTGGAGGAGACGGAACAGGGGACCTTCCTTTTCAACTCCAGGGATCTTTGCATGATCGAACACATTCCGGAACTGATTCAGGCCGGTGTGGACAGTTTTAAGATCGAGGGGAGAATGAAGACCGCCCTCTACGTTGCTGCAGTGACCAGAACTTACCGCAAGGCGATCGATGACTATCTGGAGTCACCGGAGCTTTACCGGAAGAATATGGATTATTACCGCAGCGAGATTGCCAAATGCACCTACCGCCGTTTTACCACAGGCTTTTATTTTGATAAGCCCGATGAGGAGGCTCAGATCTATGATGCCTCCACCTATATAAAGGAGTACACCTATATCGGGATCATCCAGAAGACGGATGACAAGGGTATGTGCCAGATCTTTCAGAGAAATAAATTCTCTGTCGGGGAGGAAATTGAGATTATGGACCCGGAGGGAGGCAATCTAATTCTTCCGGTCCTTGCCATGGAAACCCTTGAGAACGGGCAGAGAGTCCCTGTGGACAGCGCGCCTCATCCCAGACAGGAGATCTGGATTGATTTCGGACAGCCCCTGGAGACAGGATGGCTTCTTCGGAGAAAGGAAAATTCATGAGAAATGTTTTTTTTCCGGATGAATATCTGGAGTCCACTTTTTCAGTCGATTTTGAGAAACTCTATAAAAAGGGATACCGGGGTGTCCTATTCGATATCGACAATACACTGGTACCCCACGATGCCCCGGCGGATGCCAGGGCCATAGAATTCTTTGAAAGGCTTCACCGGATCGGCTACCGGACCTGCCTCATCTCAAACAACGATGAGGAAAGAGTAAAGAGTTTCTGTGATCAGGTGGGCAGCCAGTACATCCACAAGGCCAATAAACCCTTGCCCGGCGGCTACCTGAGAGGTATGAAGAGTATTGGCACCAGACTGGATAATACTCTGTTTGTGGGGGACCAGATTTTTACGGACGTAATGGGGGCAAGGATTGCAGGACTGCGGTCTATTCTGGTCAAGCCCATCAACCCCAAAGAAGAGATCCAGATTGTTTTAAAAAGAATACCGGAACGGCTGGTTCTTTTCCTCTATAAGAGAAAAGAGCGGCGAAAAAAGAGACGGCATAAAAACAGTTGAAAAATGGCCTTATTTATTATAGAATGAGATAAGAATTGCGAATCAATAACAGATAAGAGGAGGTACAGGAAGATATGATTTCAGCAGGTGATTTTAAGAATGGTCTGACCGTTGAAGTAGAAGGCAATGTAATGCAGATTGTGGAGTTCCAGCATGTTAAGCCGGGAAAGGGAGCTGCCTTTGTCCGTACTAAGATGAAGAACATCAAGAACGGCGGCGTGGTTGAGAAGTCTTTCCGTCCTACTGAGAAGTTCCCCCAGGCAAGGATAGAGCGTAAGGAGATGCAGTATCTTTACAATGACGGAGATCTCTACTATTTCATGGATACAGAGACCTATGACCAGATTGGCATGGCAGAAGACCAGATCGGTGATTCCCTGAAGTTTGTCCGGGAGAATGATATGGTGACCATGATCTCCCACAATGGAGACATCTTTGCGGTAGAGCCGCCCATGTTTGTGGAACTGGAAGTAACAGAGTGTGAGCCGGGTGAGAAGGGCAATACTGCAACAGGAGCTACCAAGCCGTGTACCGTTGAGACCGGTGCAGTGGTATATGTACCGCTCTTTGTTAACCTTGGCGACAAGCTGAAGATCGATACCAGATCCGGTGAGTATTTATCCAGAGTATAACCGGATTTTCGGGATTTCCCATCGATTGAATATGTGAATTGATACTTATCTTTCACCTCTTATAATATAATCTGTATTTACAGAATGCGTATCAGGCGGAAATCGAGACAGGATTTTCGCCTTTTTTACAATAATTTAGCAGGAGGATACTATGAGACATTTAAAGACAGGGGGACTTCGTTTTTTTAGGACACTTGGTATAGGGATGCTGATCATCACGCTGATGCTGGCAGGATGCGGCGGCAAAGGAGATGCCAAGTCCGGGGATAAAAAGAACAACAAGAAAGCCAAGGAAGCAGCCACGGAGAGCGTGGATAACAGTGTGCCCATCACCGAACTTAAGGTGACCTGTCCTCAGACTTTCATGAGAGTGGGGGATGAAGTTCCGCTGGATGTTCAGATTATTCCGGAGGATGCCAGCAATCCCAAGCTGAAATGGACCTTCAGTGACGCCGAGGACTATATCGACGTTTCTTCGGAAGGAGTTCTTACTGCGGAGAGTGGTGCCGAGAGGAACGATGTAACAGTTACCGCAAAGACTACTGACGGATCCAAGCTGGAACAGTCTTTTAAGATTAAGATTTATCCGGAGATCGATCCGGGTCAGCCCATGATCGCCATCACCTTTGACGACGGACCCAATCCGGAGACCACCAATGCCATTCTGGATACATTGGAAGAGAATTATGCCAGAGCCACTTTCTTCGTTCTGGGTAAAAATGCGCAGGCTTATCCCAAAGAAGTAAAGAGAGAAAATGCTATTGGTATGGAAGTGGGTTCCCACACCTGGTCCCACAGCGATAATCCTACCTTCTCTGCCATGTCAGAAGATCAGCAGAAGAAAGAAATCGAGGATACCAATGCTGTCATTGAGAAAGCGGGAGCACCTACACCGACGGTGTTGCGTCCGCCTTACGGTGCCAACAACGAAAGAGTCAGAAATGTTATCAAGTCCTATAATCTGAACATTGTGAACTGGAACCTTGACACGGAAGACTGGAAATACAGATCCTCCGACCACACTTATCAGGAGATCATGAAAGTCCAGGACGGAGATATCATTCTTCTCCACGATATCCATGCTTTTAATGTGGATGCCGTCAAACGGGCTGTTCCTGAGCTGATCGATAAGGGATATCAGTTCCTGACAGTGACAGAACTCTATAACACCTTCTACAAAAACAATGAAGGCTATAATGAGAGGAACCATTTTGATGAGTTTGTTCCGGACGGTTCTGTACACAACAGACCGGAGACGAGAATGTGGCCTTCCGAGTTCAACCAGACAGACGGAGACAGCAGCGAAGAGAGCACGGCGGCGGAAGCAACCACACAGAATCCTATTCTTCAGGATGATGGTGTTGAGGGAGAGTAGTCCTTTGAGAGATGGTGTCTATCATAATGACTACAGCCCCAGATATGGGGAAGGGTATGATATATACCGTAAGGCGGCAGATCATGCCAGACAGCTTAAGAAGAGAAGAAACCATAAGAACAGTGATTTGCCGGAAAGCGGGATGAATATGAACACAGAATATCTTATGACGGATCCTGTACAAGTGGGAATG
>CACXGS010000212.1 GCA_902767195.1 uncultured Lachnospiraceae bacterium
ATCTCTGTCTCTTTTTCGGCTGATATGTCATCTTCATAGCGAAAGCCACCTCCTTTACGAATATTATATGCCACAAATGCGTGACATCTCTGACCTGCTGAAAAAACATCTCTCTTATTATATTGAAAAAAGGGTAGTGAGTCAAGAACTACTTTTCCCTAAATGGCTTAAAATTGCCCTTAAACGGACTTTTAAGTACCCTTTTTAAGAAATTATCCACAATGACCTTTTTGACATTTCCACTTTCAATCAACTATTTATCCACATTTTGTGCATAAGATGTGCATAAATAACTATTTCTCAACAATCTAAGCAATTCATCCACATCCAGTCAGGAATTACCCTTTATTCATCACATTATTTTTCTGTGTACAAATCCACATAAAATATCCACATATGTGGATAAACGCTCATTTTCCGACCTTTATCCTGCTTTTTCCACAAGAATACAATCCACAATTACACAGGGCGATTTCCTGTTTATCCACATTTTTCTAAATAATTATCCACATACTGTTTCCCATCAAAACTGCCGTGCATCCTCCCAAGCTGATCAGAATAAGCCTGAAGCCAGTCCATAATCCAGGCCTATTTTTTATATCATTTATTGAAAAAAGCTCATTTCTGTTATAAACTTATAAGTACGACAATGATAACCGGAGATTAGAATGGAGCTGTAGATTATGAAGAAACTCATTGAATCCCGCTGGCAGGACATCCTCAACAGTCTGATAAAAGACCATGAAATCACTTCTGTCGCTGTATCCACCTGGATCAAACCACTGAAAGTACAGCAGGTAGAAGGAGATACTGTTACCTTTTATATGGAAAGAGGATCCCGGGGAATTGAATTTATCAAACATAAATATTATGATATTTATCTTGCCATGGCCATAGAGCAGATTACAGGAAATCAGGTCAAGATCCAGTTTACAGACACCCTTGAGCCATCATCACCGGTGCTTCCTGGACCTTCGAAACCTTCCTCAGAATCCATCAGCAACCTGAATCCCCGCTACACCTTTGACAGCTTTGTTGTCGGACCCACCAACAAGATGGCTCATGCCGTATCCGTGGCAGTGGCTGAATCACCCGGTGGTTCCTACAATCCTTTATTCTTATATGGAGGAGCCGGTCTGGGAAAGACCCATTTGATGCATTCTATCGCTCACCATATTATCAATAACCGACCGGATCTTCGTGTCCTCTATGTCACTTCTGAGAAGTTCACCAATGAGTTGATCGATTCTCTGAAGCATGACAAGAACAAGGAGTTCAGAGATAAATACAGGAACATTGACGTTCTCCTGATCGATGATATCCAGTTTATCATAGGAAAGGAGAGTACACAGGAAGAATTTTTCCACACCTTCAATGAGCTTCACGAAGCCAAGAAGCAGATCGTCATTTCCTCCGATAAACATCCAAGAGAGATTGCAACGCTGGAAGAGAGGCTTCGCTCCCGTTTTGAGTGGGGCATAACGGCGGATATCCAGCCTCCTGACTATGAGACTAAGATGGCGATTCTCAACAAGAGGGCAGAGCTTGACCGGATTGATATCCCTGGGGAAGTCATGGAGTACGTGGCCAACAATATCACGTCAAATATCAGAGAGCTGGAGGGCACCCTGAACAAAATCTGTGTATTTTCCACTCTGGAAAATAAGCCCATCACTCTGGAACTGGCGGAGAAAGCCCTCAAGGACACCATCGACAACCAAAAGGAGATTACCCCGCAGCTGATTATGGACATTGTATCAGAACACTATAATATTTCCGTATCTGACATTGTCTCCAAAAAGAAAAACAAAGAGATCAATACTCCTCGTCAGATTTGTATGTATCTGGTCCGAAAATATACCAATTCCTCACTCCAGAGCATTGGAAAGATGCTGGGTGACAGGGACCATACCACAATCATGCATGGGGCAGAGAAGATCACGAATACCATAGACCATGATGAGATTCTTCGCAACAACATTGATATTATTATAAGGAAGCTGAATCCTTCCTCCTGATTCATTCTTTCCTGAGTCTGAGGGCAGGTGCCCTTGGACCCTGGATCCGGAGGGCCGGGTATCAGCAGTCATACAAGGTTTCTGCTTATTAATGAAGAACAAGTATTATAATAGGAAGAAACCTTGTTTATTTTATCCACTTTTTTATGAGGATACACGGTGAATATCCGGTGGATAAATAATTGGAAATATTATCCTGTGGAAAACCAGTCCTGAAAAACAGACTTTTCCACATGGTTATCCATAGGGTTGTTCCATAGCTTTTTCTACATGTTCAGGGAACCATCGGACTTATCCACAGAATCCACACCCCCTACTACTACTACTACGGAAATCTCTATTATTTATATATATATCCGAACCGGAAAGGAGTTATACACAATCATGAAAATCTTATGTAATAAAAATGAGCTTCTTCAGGGAATCAATAATGTATCGAAAGCCGTCTCTTCTAAAACAACTATGGATATCCTCCAGTGTATCCTGATTGAAGCTTTCAATAATAAAATCCGTCTGACGGCTAATGACACAGAGCTTGGTATTGAGACCATCATTGACGGTGACATCATCGAGCCGGGCAAGATTGCTCTGGAGGCAAAACTGTTTTCTGAAATTATCAAGAGACTTCCTGACAATGAAGTTTCTATTGTGACAGAAGAGCATGGAAAGACAGATATTGATTGTGAGAAAGTTCATTTCAGTATTATGGGGAAAAAAGGTGACGATTTCACCCGACTTCCGGAAATTGAAAAAAATAATCGGATTATTATGTCTCAGTTTGATTTGAAAGAAGTGATCAGGCGCACCATTTTTTCTGTTTCTGACAATGAAAATAATAAACTGATGACCGGTGAACATTTTAGAATCGATGGGAATCAATTGACTGTGACTTCCCTTGACGGTCATAGAATTGCCGTGAGGAGAGTAGCCTTGTCAGAAGAGTATCCTGCCCAGGAAGTTATTGTTCCCGGAAAAACATTGCAGGAGATCGTAAAGATTCTGCCGGGTGAGGCCAAGGATGAGATTAATATCTATATCACAGACAAGCATATTTTGTTTGAATTTGCTTCTACCCGGGTGGTTTCCCGCCTGCTGGAAGGGAAGTTTTATAACATAGAGCAAATGCTTTCGAGTGATTATGAAACGAAGGTGCAGATTAATAAGATGGAACTTCTTCGCTGTCTGGACAGATCCACACTTTTTGTAAAAGAATCTGACAGGAAGCCGGTCATCTTCCAGATAGACAATAAAGATCTCAATTTAAAGATTGCAACTCCCATGGGTTCTCTTGATGATCAGATCCCTGTCAGCAAGGAAGGAAAGGATCTGGTTATAGGTTTCAATCCCAGATTTTTTGTGGATGCCCTCCGCGTGATCGATGAGGAAGAAGTGACTTTATATATGATCAATTCTATTGCACCATGTATAATTCGTGACGAGGAAGGCACCTATCTCTACTTGATCCTCCCCATCAATGTGAACAACGGTGGTTTTTAGGGAGAAGATGAGTAGAGGGGCATAATGAAGAAGGGAGGTCTCGGGATGACGGATCTTAAGTTGAAAGATGAATATATTAAGCTGGGTCAGGCCCTCAAGGCTGCCGGACTGGTGTCTTCAGGAGTGGAAGCTAAGATGGTGATTCAGGATGGTCTGGTAAAAGTTGACGGAGAGGTTGAGACAAGAAGAGGAAAGAAGCTCTTTGATGGAGCTGTCATAGAGTATGACGGTAGTCAGGTAAGGGTTGTTGCTTCTCTTTGATTCGGAGTTGGATTCATGGTTGTTGAATCAATAGAGTTAAATAACTACAGAAATATTGAATCAGCCAAAGTGGAATTTTCTCCCGGAGTGAATATTTTTTACGGGGATAATGCCCAGGGGAAGACTAACCTTCTGGAGAGTATTTATCTGTGCGGCACCTCCCGTTCCCACAGGGGAAGTAAGGACAGGGAGCTGATCCGTTTTGGGGAGGAAGAAGCCCACATCCGGCTTCATTACCGCAAAGATCGCTTGTCCCATAGGCTGGATGTTCATCTTAAGAAGAGAAAATCCAAGGGTATTGCTGTGGATGGCGCAGCTCTCAGGAGATCAGGGGACCTTCTTGGTTATATGCATATCGTCTTTTTCTCTCCGGAGGATCTGTCTATCATCAAAGATGGGCCCTCGGGAAGGAGGAAGTTTCTGGATATGGAGATGAGCCAGCTGGATAAGGTTTATCTTACACATTTGGCCAGGTACCATAAGATCCTGTCTGAGAGAAATAATCTGCTTAAGCAGATTTACCGTTTTCCTGCCCTGCGGGATACGCTGGATGGATGGGATGCCCAGCTGATCGAGAGCGGAAAAGTGATCATCAGGAAGAGAGAGGAATTTGTCAGGGAGCTTGACCTGATGATGCGGGAGATCCACGGGCAGCTCACCGGCCGTAAAGAAGAGATAGAGATTATCTATGAAAATAATACAGGGGCTGATGATTTTTCTGATCTTTTATATGGGCGCAGGGAGAAGGATATCGCCAATGGGACTACTTCGGCAGGCCCTCACAGGGATGATCTCCAGTTTCTGTCCAATGGGATCGACCTTAGAAAGTTTGGTTCCCAGGGACAACAGAGAACGGCTGCTCTTTCCCTGAAATTATCGGAGATTCGCATGATTGAGAAAGAGACTGGGGACAAGCCGGTTCTTCTTTTGGATGATGTACTTTCGGAACTGGATGGTCACCGGCAGACCTGGCTTTTGGAAAGTATTAAGGATATACAGACTATGATTTCCTGCACGGGACTGGAGGACCTGGTGAGCAGCAGGATTAATATAGACCAGGTTTTTCATGTTGTGAATGGAAATGTAAAAATATAGAAATATTCTTAATTTCCGTATAATTAGTAGGAAATTATCTCAAAATATGTTATAATAAATCGATAGGTGTATGAGGGATGTACCGCATTTTCCC
>CACXGS010000213.1 GCA_902767195.1 uncultured Lachnospiraceae bacterium
CATGGTCCTGGGAACATATTCTTCCTTTGTGTGAAGTTCAATGTCCTTGTCGATGACTTTCTGAGCCAGTTCCCATGCGGATACAGGCTGTGCCGGGGTCTCTCTTTCCTGGGCCTTCTGGGCCAGGTCTACAGCAGAGAGAGGCTGATCAGACCCTCCCTCTTCCAGTTGTCTGGCACGTTCCTCCTCCAGCTGCTCGGTGAAAGTCTTCTCTTTCCCGTAACGCACCTGGGACCGGTCGAAGGGATATTCCACTTTAGGATCGTTAAGGCCCATCATCTGCATGAAATTAGCGTAAATCATATTATTAAGGTCGGATGCCTCTTTGGGATCAAAGTCATCCCCATCCTCCTCATCCTCCCGGGAGGAGGCCCGGTTGTAGGCGTCGATCTGTGCCTGTATATCTACATCATCTGCAGCATCTACATCTTCGGAACGGCCATTCATTAAGCTGTTCTCTATCATAGACGCTGCCGAAGCAATCTGATCCGCATCATTGAGCTGATCAAAGGTCTTGGGCGGGAAAATATCGGGCGCCAGACTTTCCACGGTCTTCTCAATGTTCTTAACCAGCTCCTGCTCCTCATCCGCTTCATCCGGCCTGCCTATAATATTCATGGCCATATCCACGATATCGTTCATATTAAACGGTTCCACTTCCGTACCATCTGCCTCAGAGTGCTGGATTCGTACCACATCCAGTAAAGCCTGAATAATGTCTTCCATGACTATCCTGCCTCCTTCTCTTTTTGTTTTATCTTATCAGATTTCGATGGAGACCTCCTCAAAAAGAGGCCTTTCTCTCATATGATATACTAACATTTTTAGAAGATTATGACAAATCCCATTTCGGGAAAATATGTTCATTATGTTAGGAAGTTTCTTACCTCAGGATGGTTCCGCCTCCCACAAGGCAGTCACCGCGATAAAGAACCACTGCCTGTCCTCTGGTTATGGCTCTCTGGGGATTCTTAAAATGAATCCGGACCTTTCCCTGATCAAGGATTTCCACCCGGGCAGGACTGTCTACCTGATGGTATCGAATCCGGCCCACAAGTCCGTCTTCCGGTTCCGGATCCTCCAGCCAGTTAAAATCTTCTGCGATCAGTTCTGTTCGAAAGAGATCTTCATTACTTCCTAAAACAACCTTATTCTCTTCAGGAATAATATCTGTCACGTACCAGGGAGTTGGTGCCGATAAACCCAGTCCCCTCCTCTGGCCGATGGTATACCCGTAATACCCTTTATGGGTGCCGACAACATTTCCGTCCTGATCCACAAAGTCCCCGGGGCCGGCGGCTTCCCCTGTCGATTTCTCAATAAAGGCCCGATAGTTCCCGTCCGGAATAAAGCAGATATCCTGGCTCTCCTTCTTTTGGGCATTATAGAAACCCTGTTCTGCTGCGATGGCACGGATTTCCTCTTTCGTATAATCTCCCAGAGGAAAACGGACGTGGGGGAGCCGGTCTTTGGGCAGAGAATAAAGGACATAACTCTGGTCTTTTTTCGGGTCTTTCCCCCTCATCAGGTGATACCCCTTCCCGTCATGGATTATTCTGGCATAATGTCCTGTGACAATGGTATCGCAGCCAAGTTCCTCTGCTCTGCGGTAAAGAGCGGCAAACTTCAGGTGACGGTTGCACTCGATGCAGGGATTGGGGGTCATTCCTTTCTGATAACTGCGGATAAAAGGATCGATCACCTTATCCCGGAAACTATCCTTGTAATTGAAAACATAGAAGGGAATACCCAGCTTAAAAGCAACGCTCCTGGCATCCTCCGCATCCTCCAGAGAGCAGCAGGTCCTGTCGCACCAGGATTCCTCTTCCGTCAGATCATAGAGCTTCATGGTTACTCCGATACATTCATATCCCTCTTTTTTCATCAAATATGCCGCCACGGAAGAATCTACTCCTCCGCTCATGGCAATCAATGCTTTCCCTGCCATAATCGTCTCCTTATCATTGATATCACAGCCTGCCTCGCTGCATAATAATTCTCCCAATCATCATAACACTCTATTCTCATTCCTACAAATCTTTTGAACTATTTTGACCTTTAAATCATTCTATGATACACTAACGACAACTACTAAATCACAACAAAAGAAAGGATCAATACTATGACAATTTTACTGCTTGCTGCACTGATCCCGCCGATTTTTCTTGTCATCAAGATCTACCAGATGGACAAGATAGAGAAAGAACCGGTGGGTCTTATCGTGAGATTACTTATTTTCGGTGCCCTGACCTGTATCCCGGCTGCATTTATAGAGACCTTTGGTGAGAGGATCATATCTTCTTTTCTCACTCAGGGAAGCATGCTCTATTACCTGGTCGAAGCATTTCTGGTCGTTGCCTGGGCAGAAGAAGGTGTAAAGCACTTTGTCTTGAAGAGACTTACCTGGAGACATCCGGCTTTTGACTATCATTTTGATGCAGTGGTATATGCCACAGCAGCTTCTCTTGGTTTTGCAGCTCTGGAGAATGTTATGTATGTCATGGGTGTAGGCTCCGTATCGGAAGGTCTCAGCGTGGCTGCCTCCCGAGGCTTACTGTCCATCCCCGGACACTGTATCTTCGGTATTTTTATGGGAATCTATTACGGAAAAGCCAAACATGAAGAACTGTCAGGCAACTTAGCGAGAGCAAAGTCCATGATGCGATTAAGCATGGTAGTTCCTGTTCTTCTTCACGGCTTCTACGATTTCTGTCTCTTTACGCAGAATTCGTTTTTTATCGGCGTCTTTCTGGTATTTATTGTTATTCTGGACATTGTCGCATTCCGCTCCATCCGCCAGTATTCCAGAGAGGATACGATGCTTTAGGCGATATGCCAGTTCCATTTTTATAGTTATGACATAAGAAATACCGGGAATTCCAAAGGTGGAATTCCCGGTATCGTTTTTTGTTATGATCGGATATTTCCGGCTCAGCTTATGCCTGTATCACTCTTAAGCAAAGATTACCTTTACATCCTCTGCCATGGCATCTTTCTGTGCCTGAGCTTCCGCAAGATCCTTGCCCTTTGTGGTGTAGTATGCCTTGATCTTAGGCTCGGTTCCCGACGGACGGATAATCACGGACTGACCATCTTCCAGAATGTAATTCAGAACATTGGCCTTGGGAAGTCCGGTCTCTTCCGGCTTCGCGTAGTCGATCACTTTAGCGACCTTCTTACCTGCAAATGTCTTGGGCGCTTCGTCTCTAAGGCCTGTCATGATTCCTGCCATCTTATCCATACCGGAAAGACCCGGGAACTCATAGCTGTCTACCTTGTTGAGGTAGCGGCCGTACTCTTCATAAATCTGCTCAAGGCGCTCCTTAATGGAGGAGCCGATGCTTCTGTAGTATGCAGCCATCTCACAAATCAGCATAGATC
>CACXGS010000214.1 GCA_902767195.1 uncultured Lachnospiraceae bacterium
CAGAACCCATCATCTCATCCAGGTCCACATGGATATTCATGGTACCGCTTCCGGCCTTCTGCAGGAAGGCAGGCTCAATGTGAACATCCTCAGGACGGACTCCCATGATAATTTCCTTATCCATATAAGAGGCCAGCTCCTTCATATCAGAAGCCACACGGGTGCTGCCGAGAACCAGATCATAGCCCTGTCCGGCAAATCCTTTCTCCACCTTTACCTTCATAAAGTTCATCTGCGGTGACCCGATAAATCCTGCAACAAACATATTGTCAGGGTGATTATAAAGCGCCTGGGGTGTATCAAACTGCTGTATGATACCATCCTTCATAACGCAGATACGGTCTCCCATAGTCATTGCTTCTGTCTGGTCATGAGTGACATAGACGAAAGTGGTCTGCAGGTCTTTGTGGAGCTGGGAGATCTGGGTCCTCATACCGGTACGAAGCTTGGCGTCCAGATTGGACAGAGGCTCATCCAGGAGGAATACTTCCGGATCACGAACCATGGCTCTTCCCAGGGCAACTCTCTGACGCTGGCCACCGGATAAAGCCTTAGGTTTACGGTCCAGATAAGGCTCCAGTTCAAGGATCTTCGCCGCATTTCTTACTTTCCTGTCAATCTCCTCTTTGGGGGTCTTTCTGAGTTCCAGGGCAAAAGCCATGTTCTTATATACGGACATATGGGGATAGAGAGCATAGCTCTGGAATACCATGGCAATATCCCTGTTTTTGGGAGCCACGTCATTTACCCGCTTGTCACCGATAAAAAGATCCCCTTCCGTAATGGACTCCAGACCCGCGATCATACGAAGAGTGGTAGATTTACCGCAGCCGGAGGGTCCTACCAGAACCACGAATTCTTTATCTTTAATTTCCAAATTCAAATTTGGAATTACTGTCACACCATTATCATATGTCTTTACGACATTTCTGAAAGAAATTCCAGCCATAATATAATTCCTCCTCCAATACTATTCCTTCACACCGCCAAGGGTTACGCCGTCAACAATAAATCTGGAAAGAATCAGATATACGATAATGATCGGCACGATGGCGATGGTAATTAACATGTACACTTTTCCCATATCAAACTTCAGGAAGTCGGCGCTTCGAAGAGCGGCGATCAGAATCGGCAGGGTCTTCTTACTGTTGTCTGAGATAACCAACGCCGGAATAAAGTAATTATTCCAGGAGGAAACAAAGGCGAAGATTGCCTGGACCGCAATAGCCGGCTTCATAATCGGAAGCACGATCCGGTTAAATGTCATAAACTCTCCGCAGCCGTCCATTCTGGCTGCTTCCACGAGTTCCAGCGGAAGACTGGACTGGATGTAGCTGTACATAAAATAGAATACAGCCGGTGCCGCCACTGAGGGAAGAAACAGAGGCCAGAGTGTATTAATCATACCCATGTTCGTAATCAAACGGATAAAACCGAGGGCAGATACCTGTGTCGGCATGGAAAGAAGAAGCATGATAAATACAAATGCCGGTTTCTTCAGCTTAAAATCATAAGCGTAAATGCCGTATGCCGTCATGGCTGAAAAATAGGTTGCCAGAACAGCGGAACAGGTTGAGACGATCAAACTGTTTTTGATACCGGACAATACCGGGATATTGGCATCGTCCAGCACATGCCTGAGATTCACCATAAAGCTCTTGCCGGGAACGAAGGAGAAACCTTTCTGAATGGCAGAATGGCTTCTGGTGGAGTTAATCACCAGGCTATAAAAGAAAAACAGGAAGAGGAAAGCCAGAAAAATCAGCACGATATGGACAAAAATGGTAAAGCCGAGTCCGCTCTTTTCCTTTGTCTCTCTCATTTGCGTTTCCCTCCTCTCTTTCTTCCTCCATCCGCTTCACTGTTCATGGAGAAATAAACACCGATACAGAGAATTGCGCAGATAATAAACAGGATGACCGAAATGGCCCCGGCCATACCGTAGTTCTTACTATACAAGTGATTATTCAGGTACATGATGATGGTAGTAACCGTACGGTTTGGTGTACCCTTACCGTTGGTCAGGATCTGTGGTACATCGAACATCTGGAGGCCACCAAGCATGGAGGTGATCAGCACGTAGATCAGGATAGGCCGGATCATGGGTAATGTGATCTTAAAGAAGATCTGCAGGTGTGTGCACCCGTCAAGCTCCGCAGCCTCAAAGAGGGCCGGATTAATCCCCATCACTGCAGCCATCAGCAAAATAGTAGTGTTGCCGAACCACATCAGGAAGTTCATCAGGGCCACAAGACCTCTGGCACCCCAGACGGTGGACAAAAAGCGGAATGGTGAATCGATGATCCCTGCCGATATCATGAATGCATTCACCGGCCCGTTATCAGAGAAGAGTGCGAAAAAGAGCATGGCAAAGGCACTGGCCATAATCAGATTCGGCATGTAGATTACTACCTTAAAGAACTGTTTTCCATGAATCTTCAGTCTCAGATCGGTAAACCAGGCTGCAAGAAGCAATGAAAAGAAAATCTGAGGAACAAATCCCAGAATCCAGAGGATAACGGTATTGCTCATATATTTTAAGAAATCAGCCTGAAAAATCGCCTTATAGTTGGCAAGTCCAACCGGATTAGGGCCGATAATCCTAAGACCGCTCCTGTAATATTCAAAGAAACTGTAATAAATGGTTGACATAAGGGGAATCAGCTGAAAAATAATGAAAGCGGCAAAGAAGGGGAAGATAAAAATGTATCCCCACCTGGCGTAGCTTACATCATTTTTCTTTTTTGCCTTCTCCATATGGTCCCTCCTCTCTCGCCATAAAAAGATAGAAAGAACGGGGTGGGCAGGGCCCACCCCTCATCCTCTCTGATAGTTAGTATTATGGAAAATATTATGGAAATCTATTGCTTATCTTATTCGGGCCACTTAACCTCAGTCAGCTCCGGATACTGCTCCTTAATCGCTGTCTCGAAGTTAGCCTTTGCGGTGTCGAGATCGATATTGCCATCGAAGTAATCCTTGAAGGAATTCTGGATCTTCTCGTTACATCCCTGATCATAAGGTCCTGCATTGCTCATATCAATCTTCTTAGCTGCCTCTGCAAACAGAGCGATGTGGTTCTGTCCGCCAAGGAATGCGGAACCGAACTCCGGATCGGCTGCCAGCTCTTCCATAGCCGGGATATTGTTGGTGTAGTCCTGAGTATCAAGGGTGATCTGCTTCATAATATCTTTTGTACATGTAAGCTTAAGCATAATATCTTTTACAAGCTCAGTATTGTCTGTTCCTGTAGCAGCGCAGATCCATGTGCCGCCCCAGTAGTAAGGCTGAGGTCCTTCACAAACTGCATAGTCACCGAAGATACCATTGCCAACTTCCTGTTTGCCGCCTTCTGCCTCAGGAGTCTCAAGAGAGTTGCCTAACAGAGTGAAGTTGATTCCCCATGTAGAGTAGAAGAATCCCATTACTTTTCCGTCGGGTCCCTGGTCATGTGCCCAGCCGTCATCCCACAGGGAAGTCTTGTTGTTGTATCCTTTCTCTGTGAAATCCTTGGTCTGATCTACCCATTCCATGATGTTCTTATCAACAACAACGGTAGTTCCGTCAACCCAGGGAGCGGAAACGTTGTTGGAGAAGGTACGGTAGGAATCATCATAACCGGAAAGCATCTTGTAACCTTTTTCGTTAGCTTTTTCTGCTACTTCATTAAACTTGTCCCAGTCAGCCAGTGCTTCCTGAACCTTTTCAGGATCATCTGTTCCAAGTACGTCTTTAGCAATAGAACGACGATATGCGAAGAGGCCCGGTGTTGCCTGCCATGTAGTTCCCTTGATCGCTCCGTTGCCGTCTGTTACGATATCCTTGGTATACTGATACTGGTCTTTCATATCGTCTTCTGTCAGCCCGATATCAGCAACATTCAATGTGTAATCGGAATCAACATACTTAAGAGCGTAGTCCGCTTCAATCAGGAAAATGTCAATCTTGTCGTC
>CACXGS010000215.1 GCA_902767195.1 uncultured Lachnospiraceae bacterium
CCGGGAAAAGATGATCATCACCTATAAGTAAGGAGAGAAAAGATGAAAAGACTGATTTCGCTAGTGATCTGTTTGCTGATGCTTGGCACGTTTATGGCCGCCTATGCTTCAGAAGGGAGTGGGCTGCAGATTCTGGACTACAGGATCACAGACACTGCGCTTGAAACAGTGGTATACGCGAAGGCCGACAGTGCGGTTTCCGAAAAAGATTTCTCTGTGAAGCTTGGAAGCAGCGAACTTCCGGTGAGCGCGGTTTCCTCCTATGACAAAACGGCAGACACCAATGGAACATCCTGGATCGTTGTTCTGGAGCCCGACAACTATGCCAATGCCAGATCGATGGTCAGATCGCTTGTGGAGGACCTTGTTGCCAACCTGGGGAGTAATGACAAGCTTGCGGTTTATAATTCCCTGACAGGAGATAACACAGAATTCCTGAGCTCCTCAGCGTCCATCATGCCTGCGGTAGATAACGCGCTGAAAGACAGCTACGAGAAAATCAAACTGTTTGATACTATCTCAAGCGGCCTCTCCAAGTTCAAAACAGACCCCGGGTTGAGCAGTCATAAATGCCTTGTCGTCATCTCGAAGGGGACGGATACCGGGAGCAGTCATACATTCCGCGAGGTGTATGATGCGGCTTCAGAGCTGCCGATCACGGTGTATGCAATCGGTGTTACAGGCCAGGATTCTTCGCGTATCAATGCTTTCAAAGAACTGGGATCCCTTGGGCGGGCAACCGAGAGCGGCTTTTCTGCAACAGCCGACCAATACAAACCAGAGGTGGGCGTCAGTCTGGCAAGGCAGATCAGGGAAAATGAGAAGAATGTCTATACCCTGACGGCTCTGTTTGATGAGATGCCGGCAGATCTCCCAGATACCGAAACAACGCTGAGTGTTACGCTCCAAAAAGCTGGATTGGAACTGAATGCGAGAATGGAGCAGGTAGACGGAGGGAAGATCGCATCCGCTGCACAGGCGGAGGGACAGGGGAATGCCTGCGATCATGAATGGGAAGAAGCCACCTGCACAGAACCGAAAACCTGCAAACTGTGCGGCGAGACAGAGGGGGAAGCCCTGGGACATGACTTCAGCGAGGCGACCTTTTTCAAAGCCGGCAAATGCTCCCGTTGCGATGAAACCGAACCAAGCGGATTTGAAAACCTGATAAAGGAGAAGCCGATCCTCGTTGGGATGGGAGCGCTGCTGTTGATTCTGCTGCTTGTGCTGCTGGTGGTTCTGATAAAAAAACACGGCAGAAAGGGCGGCGATACGGAAATCATCGATGATGGCATAACCGGCTGGAATGACGGAAAAGACTGGGGCGACGAAACCGGCGTTGGCAACGTAACCGGCAGCGACGGTGAAGACGACGTTGGCGGCGTTACAATGCTGGTAAAACCGAAAGTGACGGTAGAGCTGACAGAAAAGAAAACGGGCAAAAAATATACCGGACCCATTCGAGATACAAGCATCAAAGCGGGCCTGCAATCCGAGTTGAGACTCGAGGGAGATCCAAGCATCTCCAGAAAACACATGGAATTCATCTGGCAGAACGGAATCCTGTATGTACAGGATATCAATTCAAAGAACGGCACAAGGGTAAACGGCGAAATCATCGACAAAGCAGTTCCTCTCCATCATAATGATATTATTCGTGCTGGAGAAACGGATTTTATTATTAACTGGTATTCGAACTGAGTGAAAGAGAGATAAATGGCTCGGATCATGATGATCCGAACACGACGTGTGCCGATAAGGTGACATCATACGATCAGGCAGCTGTTAGTGGGGCAGTTTTTGCCCTTTTCTGAATGTAATTTGCCAGCATTCATGGTATGGCGAATTGCCTGGAGTAATGACGGTCATTGTTGATCTCCATGTCATTCATGGGAAAAGCAAAACATCGAAAGAAATATACAAGGCCTGTCCTTTCGGACAGGCCTTGTTGCGAAGGGAAACCCAACTTCCTTCAGGCGGTTTCTTTACTAAGTTTCTGAAGTGCAAGACGTGAAAGCAGAAGGAACACTACCGTATAGCCCAGTAAAATCAGACAAGCTTTCCAGAAATGTTCCGGAGAATGAGTAAAAAAGTCTTCCGCTTCTCTCTGGATCTGCATACCCTGCATTTCCATTCGATTTTGCAGGCTGTTCAAGTCTGCTGTTGTACCGAAGCCTTCCATACTCCAGCGGCAGACCGCAAACCAGGACAGTGATTTTGCAATACCATCCAGGTTAAAAATCAGTCCAGAGAAGAGAATTTGAGGCATCAGGAGAATCGGCGCTACCGTCATGGCACGATCTGCATTCGTAAACAAGGAAGATACGAACAGACCGGTGGCCGCAGAAGAGATTGCCGTCAGGAAGCAGACCAGAAGTATTTCAATATAGGGACCGGCGACAACACCTTTATCCGGGGAACCTACCAGCAGGGCAAAAACACCGGTTACCATCACACTCTGAATCAGACACATCAGACCAAGCACAATCATTTTCGAACTTAAATAGGCTTCCATGGAAAGCCCTGTCATGTATTCCCGCTTCAGGATCGTTCGTTCTTTGCAGATTTCCTGTATCGCATTCAGCATTCCGATCCAGAACGCCGAACAGGATAGGGCAAAAAGAAGACTCTTTGTCATTTCGTATTGTTCAAACTGCTTCCCGTCTGCGACAAAAGAAATCAGAATCGCAAGAAGCGGAGCCTGGATCAGCAGCAAAAGGAGCCTCTGTTTGTCATTGCAGACAAGTTTCAGATACCGGGAGCATAGCGGTCCCAGCTGCCGGAAAAAAGAGGATCGAATAGACTTTGGCATACTTGCCGGGGCCGAGGAGACAACACCCGGCGTCATGGCTTCATAGCGCGCTTTCAGTTCAGGCGCATGTTTTGTCAGCGGCTCATAAACATCGACAATATCTCTCACGCCGAAGAAGCGCAGAGATTCATAATAACTCCCAAAGAAGCAAAGATTTCCCCCTTTGCCCATAAACATGATTTTATCGCAGAGCTGGAGCTGAAGCGTACTGTGTGTGACGAGGATGACGGTTTTCCCCTGATTTGCCATCGCTCTCAGTGCCTGCATCAGATTTCGTTCCGTGCCCGGATCCAAGCCCGACGCCGGCTCGTCCAGGAACAGCAGCTTGGGATCAGAGAGAAGTTCCACGGCAATGCTTGCCCTTTTGCGCTGACCGCCGCTGAGCTTCCGGATCAGATGATTCTTTCGATCCTCCAGGTCCACGGTCTTGATTGCCCTTTTAATGGCGGCTTCCCGCTCTGCCTGGCTGGTATCCTGGGGCAAGCGAAGCTTTGCTGTATAATCAAGCATATCCCAGAGGGTCAGATTGTCATAAACAATGTCAGCCTGCGGGACATAGCCGTAGGTTTTCTTCAGCGCGTCAAAGTTTTGATAGAGATCTGTGCCGTTGATATAAACATGCCCCTCGCTTGGCGGAAGATAACCACACATACAGTTCAATATGGTTGATTTTCCGGCACCGGATCCGCCGATGATTGCGATCAGCTCTCCCGGCTTAATGGCAGCGCTGATATGATTTCCGGTAACCATCTGTCCTCTTCGAATCACAACATTGGAAACATCGAGGCTGATACCTTTTACCTCTCCGTGGTAATAGATGCCCGAGCTGCAGAAGATAATCCGGTTACCGGTAATGGCGATGACGTCTTTCTCTCTAAGTACTGCAGAACCATGAACCTGCTGATTGTTGAGAATAACGCCGTTTGTACTGTGCATATCCTCAAGAATCCACTGATTGTTTTTTCTGCTGATTCTGGCATGATTCCTTGAAACATTGACATAGGGCAGGACAATGCTGCAATCCGAGCTTCGCCCTATTGTGATACTCTGGTGCAGTTCCTGCCTTTTCCAGGTTCTCTGGCCCTGTTCACTGGAAAAGACAAACAGTACACTGGCTTTATTTTGCGCATGTCGACTGTCTATTCTGATGAGATCTCCGTCCTGGACAATTCTTTTTTGTATACGGCTATTATTGCAGATCAGACCGTTGGTACTGTTCAGGTCTTCAATACGCCATGATCCGTGTCCTCGTACGAGTCGACCATGATGAGGATGCCCTGAGGCAATCTCTGACTCAAGGCAGATATCATTAGATGGTCCACGGCCAAATGTAATGCTGTCTTTTCCGAAAGAATCCAGTGACAGCGTATACGGTGCCTTTTGTGAATCAAATATCGTTACAAAGAGTCCATTCACTGTCCCTTGGGGACGTGGTTGGTTTCGCATAAAAACCGTTGCGTTATTTTGGTTATTCATAATAATGATCCTGTAAATCGTTATTTTTCGCAAGAATTCAGGCCATTGCAAAGAAATCATAGCATAATCACCATTGATTTGCAATGGAGTTCATGAGGGCGAGTGGCGAGAAGGAGATCCTTTCAGAAAAATCTGATCGTCCCGTATTCGGAATTGCGTTCTCAAATTCTTGAAGGAAAGAGTATAATATGCTAGAATGACACTAACATCTGCAAGCCAATCGTCATCCGATTGAGAATCGAACAACAGATTAAGGAGGAAAAAAGTTAAATGGAAAAGATGAGGCGTGTTCTTGCCGCATGCTGTTGCTGCTTTCTGATCGCTCTGCTGTGGAGAGGAAGCTGTAACGCTGAGGCCGCCGGAGGGAAAAAGCTGATCAGGAAAGAACTCCATGATACAGAATTTATGGATGCTTATGGTTCACATGTGATAACCGAATACACCTATAACGAGGCCGGCCAAAAGACCAGTTGGACTGTTTCCACAGCCTGGGATGAGGACGAAGAGCCGGAAATCGAAACATATTACGCGGAGTATAATGCGGATGGAACCCTGAAGCGGGAGTATTCCAGTGAAGAGTTCTACACAGCTTATGAGTACTACAACAACGGGCAGCTGAGGTCAGAGAGCACCCCGTGGAGTATTAAACATTACGATCCATTCGGCACACGAATGGACGCAAGGCCATGGGAACTGTATGTCAGCAGCCGCGATGAGCCCATCTATTGCACACCGGAAGAGAGACGGTATCAATATGACGATGCCGGAAGAATCATCCTGTTTGAGGTAAAAAGCTCTCTTTCCGAGGAGCCCCTGACTTATGAGTATTCCTATGATGCGCAGGGCAGAATCTCCAATGTTATGATCACAAATTCCGATCTGAATTCTATTGAATTCCTTTATATGTCGGAAAGTGGTTATATCATAAGATGGAAGCAGGAAAACTATGATCACTCTTATGTATGGGAAGAAGAGTATAACGAAAGCAATAAGATCGTCCGATATAGACATACCGCTTCATTCTTTGACCAGACAGGTACGGCAAATCCTGAATATGATTACGGGATCAATTATTCCTATAATACGGAAGGCGACCTGATCACCGAGACAGGATGGGGACAGGGGCCTATCTTTATGCCATTTATAACGGATTATCGGTATGAACGAAGCAACGGCGTGGAAACTGTAATTGAAACTCGCTATGATGGCGGGTATCGTGATGGATCTGGTACAGCATATAAAACCGAGTGCCAATATGATCGGGACGGAGACCTGGTGAAGAAATCGAGATACAACTGTAATGAGAACGGGGCCTTTGAATCCTCACCGTATTATACTGAGTTGTACGTTTATAAATAATTTGCTGTGATGCCGACCCCAACCCCGACGCCCATACCCGAACCGCTGGGCGAATCCACGCTTTTTTGCCGCGTGATGCATCTGGTTAAGGTGTATAATATCTTTCTGAGAGGAAGAAACCATGGCAGAAGATCATGAGATCAAACTGAACATCTGTTACGGCTGCATGAGAAAACTGGAGGAGGGACAGCAGATCTGTCCCTCCTGCGGCTATGACAGCAATGCATCGCAGAACGGAGAGGATATGCTGCCGGAAGGGACGGTCCTATTCCGGAAGTATCTGATCGGCCGGGCGATCGGCCGCGGCGGTTTCGGAATCACTTATCTGGGCTATGACCTGGAACTGCAGCTGAAAGTGGCGATTAAGGAATATTTCCCTGTCGGTATCTGCGTACGCTCTTCCCAGAGCTACAACGTTGTCAGGGCCAGTATCGGGGAAGATAACACTGCATTCTCAAAAGGCTGCGAGGTGTTTCTGGATGAGGCGCGAACTCTGGCAAAGATCAGCAGCCCGAATATCGTGCATGTGCGGGACTTCTTCCGGGAACATGGAACGGCATACATCGTGATGGATTATGTCGATGGGATCACCCTGAAAGCGGAGATGAAGAAAAACGGCGGGAAACTGCCGCCAGAGCGGGTCCTTTCGTTAGTGATACCGTTGATCTCACAGCTGGAACAGCTGCATCGGGAAAGAATTATCCATCGGGATATCAAGCCGGACAACGTGATGCTGGTAAAGGACTCGCAGGGAGAACATCTGGTGCTGCTGGACTTCGGCTCAGCTCGGGAATATGTGTCGAAGGAAACAAAGAGTCTGACCAGTATCGTGACACACGGCTTTTCGCCTCTGGAACAGTACAGCAGTATCGGGCGTCAGGGCCCCTACACGGATGTCTATGCGCTCAGCGCAACGATTTACAATGCCGTTACCGGCATTGTTCCGCCCCCGGCCAGCGACAGAAACATTGATAATGTGCCCCTGAGAGGCATCACGGAAAGCGGCATCAGCATTGCGCCGGAGGTCGAAACGGCGATCCTGCACGGCATGACGCTCAGAAGCGAAAGCAGGACCCAGACCATGGGGCAGCTTCTGGAAGAGTTGAAAAACGGGAACCGCTTGGAAGGAGAAAAGAACGGAACAGACTTCTCGCATGATGAGAAAGGGCCAAGCGGAGATTCAAAAAAACAGAACCCGGAAGAGACCAAAAGGAATCGGCCAGTATCAACCAAATTCATGGCAGCTTTCGCTGTAGGGGCAGTTCTGGTGGCGGGAATCTATTTCGGTTTTCTACGGGAGCCGAACGATCCGGACCTGAAACCGGAAACCTCAAAGGAAACAACCGTAGTCTCATCGGAGATTTCTCCGGAGACGCCTGCTCCTACAGTAGTGCCTTTGCCCACCCTGGCTCCGACACCGACACCCTCTCCCACGCCGACTCCGACACCCACCCCTGTGGTGGAAGAACAGCCCACTATAGAGACTATGGCTTATGAAAACGGAGACACCTATGTCGGAGAAATGAAAAACGGACTGAGAAACGGACAGGGGGCCATGACCTATGCAAATGGTGATGTCTATGAGGGCGAATGGATAAACGATAAGAAGAATGGCCAAGAAGGGACCATGACTTATGCAAATGGCAGTGTCTATAAGGGAGAATGGAAAGATGACAAACGCAGCGGGAAAGGGGAAATGAAGTATGAAACTCTCAGCGGCCAGCAGTACTATGACGGCATGTGGAAAAATGATTGTCGCGAAGGCAGAGGAAAAATGGTCTTTTTCGATGGCGCAACGTATGAAGGCGAATGGAAAGATGATAAAATAAATGGCGAGGGTACAATGACATATGCCGACGGCAGTACCTATAAGGGCACATGGATAAATGACAAGTACAACGGTCAGGGAACAATGACTTGGACAAACAACGAGCAATATATCGGTGAATGGAAAGATAATAAGAGGGAAGGAAAAGGGGTTTATACCTACGCCGATGGCAGTATTTATGATGGTTATTGGAAAGCGGGAGTGAAAAACGGTCAGGGAACGATGACGAACACCGACGGCAGCGTTCAAAAGGGTGAATGGAGAGATGGACATTTTATGGGATAAACCAATTACCTATATCCGGAATCTCGAACATGAAATCTTGAATGC
>CACXGS010000216.1 GCA_902767195.1 uncultured Lachnospiraceae bacterium
CGATCAGGTCCGGATACATCTCTGTATTAAGAATCATGGACGTCCCCTCCTCATGAAGGTCCAGAAGGAGGGTCACAATGCCGGCCCGGCTCTCCGCATCAAGCCCCTCGAAGGGATGATCAAGGAAAAGCCAGTCCGGATCATGCAAAAAGGCAGAACCCATCCGGAAGAAAGGCATGGCATCCGCCGGCAGCTCTTCGATATAACGGTTGCTGTAATTCTGCAGGGACAGCATGGTAATGACATCCTCGATCCTTCTCCTGAGATTCCTTCCCCGGATTCTGTACATGGCAAGAATCATCTCATAGTATTCGTATACTTTGATCTGCCGGTAGTTCCCGTTACTCCTGGGAAGATATCCGATCCGGTCAAACAATCGTCTGGATTCCCTGGTCACGGAGATACCATCCAGGAGGACTTCTCCCCGGTCAGGCACCAGGTTTCCGGTTCCCAGCTTCAGCATAAGAAATCTGGCCGTCAGATCGGATCCGGTCAGACAGAGTACGGCTCCATCCGGAATCTCCAGGGAAAGATCATCAATCTGTATTCTTTTACCGGTTTTTATCGTGATGTTCTGAAAACTGAGCATGGGTCACTCTCCATCGGGAGATCCGGCAGTAACCGCCGACAGAATCGGCGCGGCAACGTTCTCCGTCTCCTCCTCGATCTGATAAGTCAGTATTAGGACATTTCTGTCAGACAGATAGGGTTTCAGATCCTCTCCGCTGATACTGTCATCCCAGTTCCTGAGGATGGGATCCTCCGTCTCTTTTTGAAAATTATAGGCATAAATCACTCCGGAGAAAGAATCTCTGTTCCTGTTCAGGCTCCTCACATGTTCTCCCGGATCAAACTGATAGGTCGCTTTTGTCCTCATCCCGTCCAGGGTATCATAGAGAAGAGATCCGTCCTCATCGCTCCTCAGGCAGAAACGATTGATATTGGTAATCTGACGGAGGGAGGGATCCTTTTCTTTATCCTCCACCCGGTCAATGCTCAGGCCAATCTGGTTACTGAGCTCGTCGCCGTTGGCAAAAAGGGAGAATTCATCTTCCTCCGATACACCAATGATCAGAGTCTCATTCAAATTGCGGGAATCTTCCAGATAGGTATTCTCGATGTAGAACAGAGCATTACCCAGCGCGGTAGATTCATCCATTTCATCGGCAAAATGGGAGGACTCTTCATAGGCATTCAAACATGCCGCCGCATTCTTGCCAATGGTCTTAACCTCCCCGGCGGCTATGCCGTCAAGGACGACATACTGACATCCCCGGATCATTACAACCTTCTCAAAATTCTTCCGGGAGATATTCCTGATCCTTCCCTGAAACCAGGTAGGCTCCAGTACCAGATCCGCTTCGAAACAGGGGTCTTTCTTTTCACGGTCTACGTCCAGTCTCAACACCCGGGATGTTCCCGGAACCACTTCTGAGAAGGCAATCTCAATCCCGGACTCTGTGTGATCCACAGTATAATCCGGCTTATTAAAGGCAGGGTTCAGGCTCTCCTGCAGCTCC
This sequence comes from uncultured Lachnospiraceae bacterium, assembly GCA_902767195.1. The sequence goes on from CACXGS010000216.1 coordinate 1,521, forward strand.
ACGAAATATTTGTAATCCTGGGGTTCCACATGAGAAACTTCCTTTCTGAGCTTCATATTCATGTCTTCCCGGTCTCCATTCTGGTAGAGCATATAGCATTCATCTTTTTCCCTTCCGCTGTCCGAAATATGAAAGACAGAGAAAGAACTGTCATTGGGCTCGGCGAGTCCCACCGAATGCAAAGAGAGATATATGGTGAAGGAAACGGAAAGGACCGGTACCACCAGCCAGATCAGTTCCCTCTTGCGAATGGCCCTCAGCAGATAGTAGGAGAAAACAGCCAGGGCAATAATATAAATCAGAAAAAAGCTTCCATAGTAGAAAGTATCCGGACTCAGGGATGACATGTAGGAATACAGGGCAGACTCCAGATACCAGCTCCTGGCCAGCGACCGGTCATCCTCTCTTAAGATCTCCTCCGGCTCCAGAGCAGACTTCAGCAGTCCGGTGGCCGCATTCCGGGCATTATGCCAGGAGGAGAATTCTTTCTCGCTGAAACTGTACCGGGTCAGAATCAGTTTCCCCGTTCCACAGGGACAGGTATAGCTGTCATCGGTGCTGGTCAGACCGTCCGGCTCCCAGAGAGTATTCTTGTGGAAGCGGACTTCATCAATGGTGAGATTCACCCTTGCAGCAGAAGAAACCTTGCCGGAGAATTCCACCAGCTGCTCCACTTTCTCACCGTCACTGACCCCGATAAACTTCCGGATTCCGGAAAGGACTTCCTTCCCGGAGGACCCGGTGCCGATCACCAGGCATCCGCCTGAAGAAGCAACATACTCCTTGAGACAGTCAATCTGCTTCCCGGAAAGATTCCCGGTATCGATCCCGTCCACGATCACTCCCGACAGGGGAGCAAGATCATCTGCATTCTCCGGAAAATCTTCCGCCTTATAACGGATCGTCCGGACCTCACAGAGGTAATCCTCTCCACCAATGACAATGCCGTCCAGGTAATTCAGCCGGTCAAAACGGTCACTCAGAACCCCCAGATAGAGGATCCGTTCCGCATTCTCCCCGGAAACCCACTCCGGCACAATAACTTTGGAGACCTTCTCCACCTGATAGGAATCCAGAATCTGAAAAGAAAAACAGGATGCTGTTCCCAGCTGGGGAACATTCATCCTAAACTCCTTCTCTACGTCGGCAGGAGAAACGATCTTCTTCTGATAGACAATGCTTTTCCCGTCTTCCCCAGGCAGAATGATCTGCATAAATCCCCGGAAATCTTCCTCCTCGGAAAACAGCTTCAGGACCACAGGCGAGGTCTTCTCCATGGGAATATGCCCTCTGGCACCGAATACCACGGATCCCTTCAGTCCGTTTCCCTCAAAAACACAGCGTTTTCCTTCCTTCTTCCCGTTATTCTTTTCCTGCCAGACAACGGATCGTTTGGGCAATGGCTGTCTGTGACAGGAAACAAACCAGAAGACAATCCCGCAGGCAGCAAGGATCATCAGGGCAAATATCTTTTTGTATCTTTGAAAAAAACTGTTCCTCATCATGAATTCTTCTTTTTACCGGACTTTTTCCCCGGCTTTTTGGTCTCGGAGACCAGGGGCAGTTCAATCTGGAACTTTGTGCCCGATTCATCACTGGAAGCCCAGATAATTCCTTCATGGAGATTGACGATATTTTTGGCGATGGCCAGACCCAGACCGGTTCCTCCGGTCTTCAGGGACCGGGAACTCTCCACCCGGTAAAACTTATCAAATATTTTATCAAGCTGGTCATCAGGGATGATCCTTCCGTAGTTAACCACAGATACAAAGGCTCTGTTATCCACGATTCCCGTATGGACTTCCACCAGCTTGCCATCCGCCCCGTATTTGATGGCATTGGAAATCAGATTGCCGATGGCTCTGGCCAGCAGTTCTCCATTGGCCTTTATATTCAGGACACCATCATAAAAATAGGTCTGACAAGTCAGACCGTTATCCATAAAACCGGGATAGAACTCATCCACCAGCTGAGGCACAAAAACGTTCAGGTCAAGGACCTCTTTCCTGATCCTGACCTTATCCTTATCATACCTGGTATAGTCAAACAGATCCTTGACCAGGGTCTCCAGCTGCCTGGCCTTGGCTGTAACGATCCCCAGATATTTCTGTTTCTGGTCCTCTGTCAGAAAATCACCCTGGGAAATGAGATCAAGATAACCCAGAATTGATGTGAGCGGAGTCCTAAGGTCATGAGCCACGTTGGTAATCAGCTCATCCTTTCTCCGCTCCACTTCCTTATCGGCTTCCAGTGTTTCGTAAAGATTGATCCGGAGTTCATTGATGGAGCCGGCGATCTCCGCCAGCTCATCCTCACCCCGCACCGGGATCTCATACTTGAGATCTCCGGACTTCATCTTGTCGACTCCCCCGATGATCTCCCTGACATACCCTGCATAATTATTGAGAAAGAGTATGTAGTAGAGTGTCATCAGAAGGACGGTAAATACGACGATCACAAGAATATCCAGGCCGGCAGACCGGGACAGGTCCAACACGGAAGTCCCCTGTCCGTTCGACCCCCAGATTCTGTGATACTCTCCCGCGACAATCCGGGATTCATATAAATAAATCCCGGCAAAAATTACTGCCTCCGTCAAAAGAGTGGCAGCCACGCTCATAAGCATATACAGTACCAGTCTGAAACGAAGGCTTCGAAATCGTCTAACCTTCAATTTTGTAGCCTACCCCCCAGACTGTTTTCAGGATCTTCGGACTCCTGGAATTGTCTTCAATCTTCTCCCGAAGTCTTCGGATATGAACCATAACCGTATTATTCACCTCATAAACCTTCTCGTTCCACACTCTCTCAAAGATCTCATCGGTGCTGAAAACTCTGTCCTTGTTGGACGCAAGAAGATACAGGATCCCAAACTCAATCGGTGTCAGTGCAATCTCCCGGTCTCCCTTCTTCACCACATGGGCAGCCCGGTTGATCACCAGATCCTGGATCACAATCTCATCTTTGGATTCTTCGTCGGCCGTCTCTGCCGGCTGCAGGGAAGTGTAGCGCTTCATCTGGGACTTGACCCGGGCCAGGAGCTCTAATGGATGGAAAGGCTTAGTCAGGTAATCATCCGCTCCGGTGCCGAATCCCACGATCTTATCCATATCCTCCGCCTTGGCGGACAGCATAAGAATCGGCACGTTGCTGGTCTTTCTGATCTGGCGGCACACCTCAAGGCCGTCGATACCCGGCATCATAATA
>CACXGS010000217.1 GCA_902767195.1 uncultured Lachnospiraceae bacterium
ATTGCCCACTGTCCGGATTTCCGAATCCATCCTTTCCACATCATCCGCTGACTTCCCCCGGGGAAGATAAAACTGGTGACTGACCAGGACATTTCTTTCTTCCTCCCGGATATCCTCCCTGCTGATCAGGCTGCGGACCGTGGCGTCATAGGACAGATTGTTCCCTTTGTCATCAACGCCGGTCACCTGCTTAACCATAGACGGTTTCACAAAGGGAAGCAGGTAGAAATTCACCGGACCAAATTCGTCTTTCAGGACAACCCTCTCGATATATTCCCCCTCTTGCCTGGGCGGCTGTCCCACCATGTGAAGGTTCTGCCGGGACAGCAGCCTGCGGAAACAATTAACCCTGGATGCACTGTCATGATTTCCGCTGATCATCATGATCACCGCATCCGGCACCGTCTCAGAAAGATCAGAGATAAACTGGTCGAAGACATCCACCGCCTCGGCAGACGGCACGGCCTTGTCATAGATATCCCCTGCTATCATGATGGCATCCGGTTTCTCCTCTCCGGCAGCCTTCACGATGCTCCCCAGGATATATTCCTGGTCTTCCCGCAGATCATGGTTAATCAGCTTCAGTCCGATATGAAGATCGGACAAATGAAAAAACTTCAATGATTATTCCCCCTTATCAAAACATTTAATCAATGATTGTTTCTTTCTGCTCTTTGTGTATTTTAGGTAATTATACGGGTAAATCACCTATCTTGCAACTCGCGCGAAATCGCCGAGACGATCCCGATTGAACCTTCAGGGCGAACTTATATAATAACAGGAGAGCATCGCCAGACGGATATGCTCTGTCTGTCGATGCCCTCCTGTGCAACATATATCATCAGAATTGTCAACTAGTGATTCGTAAAAGCGCCATTGGGGGACGCCTTTTCCGATGACACTTCCATTATCCACTTTTTTTGTTCATATTGATATACAATATTTTATTGGATACGGGTAAATTTTTTTCTTTTTATCCCATGAGTAAGGGGGTTTTCGTAATTCTTTTGTATTACAAGGAAAACACACAGAAAAAGAGACATTTGTCTTTTGTTCAGCCAAAATGTCTCTTTCTCTATAATAGTGCTATTAGAGGAGGATCTCGAGTTTCGACGGAGTGACATCGCGGATCATATCCACTGCCTCTCCGACATCCTTCAAAACATCTCCGAAGGACCATTGTCTGATAATCTGGACAAAGGAAATACTGTACAGTTCAAGAAGGCGCTCATAGTAGCTGTCTATCCTGGCACCATACTTTTTTCTGAGATAATCCAAATAAGCTTGATAGATTTGTCTTTGGGCATATTTAGTCAGCCCGTCATAATCATTCGTAACAAAAGCGGCCCGGAAAAGATCCTTATTAGAAAGCATTCTCTCCATCAAAAGCAGCGGGAAAACATGAAGATTCACGCGGGCAGCCGCCTCATGAAAGGTTTCCGCTATAATCTGGTCAAAATACCGATTGACCAGATCGTACTTATTGCTGCAGCAGCGGTAGAATGTCTGTCTGCTGAGCCCTGCTTTGCTCACAATTTTGGAGACGCTTATCCTTTCAAAGCTTTCCTCCCGGAGACAGATATTCGCTGCCTCTATAAAAAGCAACAAGTTTTTATTCTGTACCTGATTCGATTTTAAAAACCATGTCCTCAGGACTGTATCCGGACATTCTACTTTTCATAAAGGAATTTTTCAGGAAGATCCACATGGAAATCCTTTGCCAGATCCCTGAAATTATCCGGTGTGATGGTCTGAAGCTTCTTGGGATTCATGGAAAGTGCCTTTACCAGGATCTCCGCGGACTTCTCAACAGTATGCATAAGGCCGAAAGTAAGATCAAAATCTTCTCCGGAACAGAACATGCCATGGTGGGCCCAGATTGCCACGTCATAGCTCTTCATTAATTCGCTGGTAGCCACCGCGATATCTCTGCCTCCCGGTACCATCCAGCCTACAACGCCGATTCCTGAAGGGAATACCACCGGACATTCTGTAGCCATCTCCCAGAGCTCACGGGTGAAGATCTCATCCTTCAGCGGAAGAACAAAGGTAAGAGCAATGATATTGGTGGTATGCGCGTGATAAATCACCCTGTGTTTTCCACCACTGGCGATCTTCTTCACCTCATGATTCATCAGGTGGGAAGGAAGCTCACTGGTGGGTCTTGCACCATTGACAAATCCCCAGAGGATACGATACTTGCTTCCTGTCTCATCTACCTCGATGATTCCGATGGAATCTTCTGGATCCAGAATGACATTTCTGAAGTACTTGCCGCTGCCTGTCACCAGGAAATACTCTTTGGCAAGCTGCGGAACCTCAGTCCCGATCTCCTTCCACTCCTGGCCATCTGTCAGCTGATCCTTGATCTCCTCGATCTCTTCCGGACGGATCCTGTAAGAAAGGTTGCCTCCGTTTCTCTCATGCCATCCCTGCTCCCAGCCGTCGTTGCACATACGAA
>CACXGS010000218.1 GCA_902767195.1 uncultured Lachnospiraceae bacterium
ATAAAGCCGCTGGGAATTATTCGTGATGGTTTTCATTAAAGTGTAACTGCTGTCGTTATAGGGCCTTCGATAAACAAGGTAGCCCTTTGCTGCAGGTACTTTTCTCCAGGAAAACTTAACGCCGGTGGAAGTATTTTTTGGAGTGAGGGGGGTCGGTGATTCCGGCCTTACCGTAATCTTGCACGATGCAGTATGGTTTCCATCCAGATTGGATGCCGTAACGGTAGAAGTACCGAAGGAGACGCCCTTCACAATGCCTGTTTTTGATATGGTGACAATATTCGGATTCCTGCTCTCGTAAACGATCGTCTTGCTGGTGGCATCCGAAGGGGATATTACAGCCTTACAGTTTGCTGTACTGCCTTTTACCAGGGATAATGAAGTCTGGGGGAAAGAGATATTCTCCACATATTTCATCATGTTTTCCCGGGTTATCATATAAATATAGGAAAATCGAATGGCTCTTCGCAGCTTATTGTAGGCATAACAGGACAGGAAAATAGCCTCTGCAGGTTGACCGTTCTTGTCGATATAAGTGGCATGCAGTATATTCTCAGCCTCGTGGGCAACTCCTGCTATGGAGATCTTCTTGATAAAAGAGCCTGTCCAGTCATAGCATAGGAGGATGTTATCATTCTTTCGGGGAGACTCATCCTGATTAAGAAGTTTGTTCTTAATGACCACAATATAGTCGCTGCCGGAATCAATTCCCTGGGTGATATAATCCGCATAGCGTCTCTTTGCCGCCGGATTCTCGGAAATATATCGAATGGCCCTGAACTCTTCGTCCACAATCAGAAGATCACAGCTGCCATCGACCAAAAGGGCATAGTAACCCTTACCCTCCGATTCATGGTAAGTGATGCCGCTGAAGTCAACGATGGAATTGAACTGTTCCTGACTGACATTCTCAGCAAGGGAAGGGTCATAGGTAACCTTTTTTCTGACCGGCACACCCGAGGAATCGGTCAGAAGCTGAAGATTCCTGTCAATGACCGATACTTTAAGCCGGTCCTCATCATCTTTCTTCAGTACATGAACGGCGTAAATGTAACCGGTTCCGGGATTGTAGGCCAGATCATTGCCGTGATAGATCTTCATAGGCTGGGAGACCTTTTCCACGAACATATCAGAAAGCCGGACTTTGATGATCTGGCAATACTGCTTGTACATGGCCGGTTCCTTCTTGTTGTTATGCATCATGGCATAGTAGGCATAGCCTTCATTGTCCGTACAGCCGCCTTCAAGCACATTATAATCCTCTTTAAGGCCGGCGGATTGGGCGGCCCGAAGATCATAGGGCGTGCTGTTGTCAACCATGACAGATGAGGAGTATACCGTCTCCTCCACGATCTCATCAATGATATCTTCCGACCCCTCCTGTGCAAAGACACGACAGGAATTGCCGGGAGTAATCCAGATAAGACCACTGATCAGAAAAAGGCCAAAGATCAATAATCTATATGGAAAGGCCGATATGCCTGATCGGTTTCTCAAATAATTCATTGAAATCCTCCTTTAAGACTGATTACTTTTTCCCAATCGTCTCCTGCTTACCTTTCTTTCCCATGGAAAAAGAGGGCCAGCATCCCCGGTCCCACATGGGCACCTGAGAAAGGCTCATGCTGACAGATGGTCACAGACACATCCGGTGATATCTCACGGACAAGTCCTTCCAGAAGACGGGCATCTTCCAGACAGTCCCCATGAGAGATACAGATCTCCCGGTCCTCCGTTTCCATCCGTTTCTCTTTATATTTTTCCGCCAGTATTCTGATCGCTCTCTTTCGTCCCCTGGCTTTGCCGCAGGAGACGATATGTCCCGAGGCATCCCCATAGAGGATGGGCTTGATGTTCAGAACTGTTCCGATGGCCGCAGCCCCTCCGCTGACTCTTCCGGTCCTTTTCAGGAAATTCAGATCATCCACGGTAAAGTACTGACATATATGAGGAACTTCTTCATCCAGAATCTTTCCGGCTTCCCTGGCATCCAGCCCCTGGCTGCTCAGCCTGGCCGCATGGACTGCCAGAAGTCCGCTTCCGAATCCGCAGCCCAGGGAATCCACTATGTGGACATATCGCCCGGGATATTGTTCCATCAGATCCTGGGCCGCAATCATGGCTGCATTGTATGTTCCGCTGATCCCGGAACTCATGGATACATAGATTACATCTTTCCCCTCTTCCAGGGCCGGGGAAAAATGGGTTATAAAGAGCTGGGTATTCAGCAGGCTGGTCTTCATCTCCAGTCCATTTCGAAGGCTGTCATAAAATGCCGCCCCGTCAAAGTCATCCACATCCCCCCAATAAGTCCGGGGGACGCCATCGATCGTATATTCACATGGCAAAAGCCGTATTCCGTTAAGCATTTTCTTCGGCAGATTGGCAGTTCCATCCGCAAAGACAAGGTAACTCATTTACGTACCTCCTGTATCTGTGATAATAGAAATGGTACCGGGTACCATTCTTTTGCATATCATTCTACCATAATCC
>CACXGS010000219.1 GCA_902767195.1 uncultured Lachnospiraceae bacterium
TCCACTCCTTTTGCTCTCATAAGAGCACGGAACTCGCCGATGGTCAAAACATGGTCCGCATTGCCTTCGATTCCGGAAACGGCCTCGCTCTTCTTGGCGATACATGGCCCGATGAAGACCGTAATCGCATCTGGATCTTTGGCTTTGACCATTCTGGACACGGCACACATGGGAGATACCGTAGTGGAGATGTATGGAGCAGCTTTGGGATAATTCTTCCGAATCATATTGACGAAGGCCGGACAGCAGGATGTGGTCTTCTTTTCTCCATTCTTGTAGGCCTCTGCCCACTCCTCTGCTTCTGCTGCCGCAGTAAGGTCTCCGCCCAGGCCGACCTCGATCATCTCGCTAAAGCCGACATCTTTGGCCGCTTTTCTCAGGCTGGCCATGGTGATATCCGCTCCAAACTGGCCTTCCAGTGCCGGGGCAAACATAGCCACTACTTTCTTTCCGTCACGGATGGCAGAAGCAACCTGTACCACATGGGTTACCGTGCCGATGGCTCCGAAAGGACAGCTGTGGACACAGTGTCCGCAGGAAATACATTTCTCATCATCAATAACAGCCAGACCCGTATCCGGATCCACAATCAGCGCATCCACCGGACAGCTCTTCCTACATGGACGAATCAGGTCCGCAATGGCATTGTAGGGGCAGGCCTTGGCACACTGGCCGCACTCTTTACATTTGGAAGGATCAATATAGGCCTGATGCATGCCTATGGTGATGGCACCGAAGCGGCAGGAATTATAGCAGGCCTTTCCCATACATTTCTGACAGTTGTTGGTAACCGTGTAGCGCGCGATAGGACATTCCTCACAGGCTGCGGGAATCACATAGACAATCTTGGTCGGATCCTCTGCCGGTTTCCCCAGGGGATGCCTTCCCTCGGCAAGATTCACTCTCTGGCGGATTACTTCCCGCTCCTTATAGATACAGCAGCGATACTGGGCTTTGGGGCCCGGAATCATCTCGTAGGCAATGGAATCTCTTTCCTCATCCAGCTTTCCTTCAAAGGAAAGTTTGGCGATCCGATAAAGCACTTCGTGTTTTAATTTCAATGTGGTCGCATCATTCGTTACCATATGTATCCTCCTGTTTAAAATGATTCTTGGGTTCTTCAGTTATTAAAAAGCCTGCTTCACATATTTGGAAATATATGAAACAGGCTGCATGATCAACAATATATGGGCTCTTGCCCTATATCCGGTTAACGAAGTGTCTTCAGGTAGTGGGAAATGGTATATATGGCAGCTGCCCCGTCCGCGACGGCGGTAACCACCTGCCTCAGAAGCTTCGTCCTGACATCTCCGGCAGCAAAAAGTCCCGGTACAGGAGTCGCACAGCTCTCTCCGGCAATAATATATCCGTTCTCGTCAAGCTCGGTCAGCCCGCGGACCAGCTCCGTATTAGGCCGGGCACCGATGGCCTCAAACATGCCATCCACTTTAATAGAACTTCCATCGCTCAGGGACAGGCTCTCCAGCTTCGCCCCGCCTTCACAGCTCTTCACGGTACATCCGGTCCGGATCATCACATGATCCATGGCTTCCAACCGCTTTAATGTCCCGGGATTCCCGCTGAACTCCCTGTCAAGATTAATCAGGTGGACTCTGGTACACATGCCGGAAAGATAGAGGGCACTGTCCAGTGCGGAATCTCCTCCTCCGATCACAGCAACGGACTGATCTCTGTAAAATGGTCCGTCACATACCACACAGGAGTGGACTCCCCTGCCGAAAAGCCGCTGCTCTCCGAAAACTCCCAGTGTTCTGGGTGTCGTCCCCGCGCAGTAGAGAACCGCTCTGGACTGATGAACACTGCCGTCGGAAAGGACTGTCTCCCAGTTCTTGTTCCAGTCACGTCGAATGGAAGTCACTTCTCCTTCCACGAAGGAAACATCCATGGAGATGGCATGCTGACGGAAGCTCTCACCAAGCTCATATCCGGAAACATTGGGCAGACCAAGATAGTTGTCCACCTTAGGGCTTCCTATGATCTGACCGCTGCCCATGCTATTCTTTTCTATGACCACTGCATCGATATTGGCCCGTTTGGCATATACCGCAGCGGAAAGACCTGCCGGCCCGCTGCCGATAATGGTAAGATCCCGCATAACCTTCTCCTTTCCCCTGATTATCTAAACTACATTTTATCATATTCTCCTGCAAAAATCTACAAAAACCGCTGGTTCAACAGCAAAAGATTCCCTATCTGCTGGCGATATAGATCAGTGCAAAACGTGTGGCGATCACACATGCTACCAGAAGAATGACATACAGGACTACTTTCTTCCAGTTCTTCCGTCCGATCTCCAGCTGGATCAGATAAAGCCCCAAAACAAGCAGTAATAAAATCACAATCGTAAAAATGATCCACATAATAATTCCCTCTGATTCCTTATTATTCTGTTAAGTAATCCAGCCATCTGGCCGGCTTACCAGAGCTTCTTACAGCTGACACCGTGCTTCTCCAGGAAAGGCGGCAGATCTTCTGCCGGACAGTCGGCAAGAAATTCCGCAATCTTCTCAAGCAGCGAGACTTTGGTCGATCCGTCGAAAAGCTGCCCTTCCTCCAGTTCAAGGCGGAGCAGTTCCCTGTTGTCTCTCTCAAGGATACCGTAACGGACCATATCTTTATCAGCCTTCTTTTCGCATCCTCTGTCATAATAGAGAGCAAGGAAATATTCCTGATCTTCGCTCATGGGTATGGATCTTACAGCCTGACCCTCCGGGCCGTCTTCCCGAGGCGGAGTAAGAAGAGCCCGGGCAATCCGGTACTTCCTGTTCCTGGTGCGGTCAGCCGGTCCTATGGTGTTCAGCCTCGTATAATCCGTATTATGAGCAAGGTCCTCCAGCTTGATCTTCCTGGCCAGTTCATTCTTACGGATACTGAGGATATACTCCATATAGGGAACCGAACGGTCATGGGTCAGCGTATCTACTGCATCCAGCACTTCCTCCGGAAAACCGGCATCCGCCAGATCCTCCCGGCTGTAATCGGTATCCTCCAGCACATCGTGAAGAAGTGCGGTACAGATCTCATATTCCGTGGACATCTGCTCTGCCAGATGGACAGGATGAAAGACATAGGGCAGGTCTGCCGCATCTTTCTGTCCTCTGTGTGCCGTGTAGCATATCTTCAAAGCATTCTTTGTCAGATCTGTATAAAGCATTCCGACTCGCATCCTTCCTTCTTCAGCTGTACCATATCTTTATGCTCATCAATTTTATTATAAAATCCACACAAACCCATGTCAATATGATAAACTGGTAATCTAAAGCCAAGAAAGGAGTGTATTTCTGTGAAAATACCAGCAATCCTGTTCTGCATCATGACAATTATTCTGCTCTGGAACCTTCCTTTTTCCTGCCGGGGTGCAGGCAAAGAATCAGGGAACGAAAGCAGAGAAGTCCGTATTGTTCTGGATCCCGGACATGGAGGAGAGGATGCGGGAGCGGCAGACTTCGGTGTTGAGGAAAAGGATCTGAATCTCCAGATTGCCCTCTTCCTGAAAGAAGAACTGGAACAATACCGTCATGTGAAAGTTTTCCTGACCCGGGACGGAGATTCCCTTCTGACCCTTCCGGACCGCACCCAGGCTGCCGTGGATCATGAAGCCCATGTCCTGATCAGTCTTCACAACAATGCTTCCGGGCCTGTCGCCCCCTACCGGGAAGGATGTACCGTCCTGACGGCCCAGGGAAATTATAAACCGGATATGGCATATGAGGAGCAGAAGCTGGCTTGCTGCATCCTGTCCGAACTGGAAATACTGGGAATCCGGAATCAGGGCATTCTTCTCCGGGATTCCGAGAACGGTACCTGTTATGAAGACGGAAGCACGGCAGATTACTATGCCATTATCCGCAACGGCCTGAATCATGACGTCCCCAGTATCCTGATTGAGCATGCTTTTTTGGACAATGAAGAAGACTTCCACAGTTTTCTGGAAGGGGAAGAAAAAATAAAAGCCCTGGCACAAGCGGATGCCAGGGGTATTGCAAAATATTACGGGCTCATTCACCGGGAAACAAATCAGGTCCTTCCCGAACCGAACAACTATAACGTCGTCTTTGTGCATTCCGTTGATGAAAATCCCGATCACAATATTATAAGCGAAGAGATTTTTTATCCCTCAAAATCCATTGACCAGACGGTGGAAGATTATCTGAAAAATCTGTCCAGAGCAATCAAAAACTTAAAAGAATAAATCACAGGCCGATTGCTTCTCCCAGTTTTTCTCCCATCCTTACCGGAATCTCTTCTTCTGTATCCAGAAGTCGAACCAGATCCTCCCGCAAAGAAGCCTTTCCCTGTGGAAGCAGCACGATGATGGTGGAGCCGCCATATTCAAAATGCCCTTTCTCCTCTCCTCTAAAGACAGGACAGGGACCGGGGGCTTCATTCACGATCCGGCCCACCAGCATTGCTCCCACTTCCATCTGGACACATTTTCCGAAATGATCCGTATCAATAACGGTGTATTCTCTCGTATTCTCAATAAATACCGGAAAGTGGGACAGGGCGACGGGTCTTACCGTGTGATAAAGACCTTTTATTCTCCTGTTCTCATGTTTGCAGCCGCTGTCAAAATATACATATCTGTGATAATGCTGCACACACAGCCGAAACACCAGACAGTATCCCCCTTCCAGGCTTTCTGCAAGCCTTCTGTCACGAAGAAGACTTCGGATGCTGAAGCTGCTCTGCTTCACCCGAAGGACAGTATCCCCACTGATCCGGCAGGGAGTCAGCAGCCCGTCACAGGGAGCCACCAGATCCTTTTCCCCGGAGCTTACAGGGCGAAGTCCTTCCCGAATCCTCCTGCAGAAAAAATCATTAAAACTGTGAATTCCTTCCATCCTGTAGTCTTCAAGGGGAATCCGATTCTTTCTGACAAATGGTCTGATGAGAACCTTCGACATCCGGCTGTCCATGAGCTTTCCCGACAGCAGGGACACCGGACGGCTGATCAGGGGCCTCAGAAGAATTCTTCCTGTTTTTGTTTTATACAAATACGTTAAGATATTCATAGTCTAAAGAAACCAGATAAAAGCAATAAGATTCATAACAAACTCTAAGAATCCGATGATGATAATAATAGTCAGACCAATCTTTCCCGGTTTTCTCACCTTGACATTCAGAACGAACATCATGGCATTAAACAGCATAACAATAAAGTACAGGATCGTACAGTCCCACCGGGTAAAGAAATGGGCGGCCATGACCAGGGGAAAAATCAGGGCTGAGGAAGTAACCGGCAAGCCGATATAATAAGTGATGCCTGTCTGTCTGGCCTCCTCTTCCCGATTCTCACAGGTGGCATTAAAATATGCCAGACGGATCAGAGCCGCAAGCACATAGAATAAGGCAATGATCAGGAGAAGAATCAAAAGAAAGAAATTCCCTTCGTAATTCTTTCGTGAAACCAGCTCGGTGAAAATCCCGCTGACTCTTAACTGGGCCAGTCCTATGGAAACCGGAAGAACACCAAAACAGATCAGGTCTGCCAGGGAGTCGATCTGGACACCGAAATTCTTCTCGAATTCCGTCCGGTCTTTCTTAGTCCGGGCTACCTTTCCGTCAAAAGCATCCAGGATACCGGATACCATCAGAAAAAAGATTCCCAGATCCGGGTGTCCCACTCCGGTCATAGAGACCAGAACACCAATCATACCTGAAGCCATGGATAGATATGTCAGTACAACAGTATAATCGTAAACACCAATCATTTTTTATTCCTCCTGAACGCATATCCGAAGAGGGTGATAATCCCGCAGACGGAAACGCAGATATAAAATGTAATTCCCCGGCTGAGCAGTTCCAGCTGATAGGCCATCTGGTCTCCCATGATTCCACGGAAGCCGTCAATCATCAGGTAATCGGATATACCCATTCCACCGGGAATCGGCACAAAATTGTATCCGATCGTCACCAGACACTGCCTGGCGAACACCGTGACTGCCTTAGCTGCCGTGCCGCCAAGGGAAAGGTATAGAAACATGGGAACAATAAGCTGCCCTGTTCTCTGAATCAGATTCCATGCCAGGGTACTGGCCAGAACACGTTTCCTCCCTGCAATCAGATCAGAACAGATCTCATAATCCTCTTTAAATTTCTCCAGACGAGCCAGCCTTTTTTCTTTCTCCCTGATAATCCGTTTGTCATAAAGAAACTCTATAAAACTGCCCAGCATACTGAATCCCACGGCTCCCTTCTTCAGGATCAGCAGAAAGAATCCGGACAGGGCAGTCAATCCTACAAAACCTGCCAGAATCAGCAATTTGGAAAATCTGCCAAATCCGAAAAAGGCCCCGGGACTGATAAGAATGGAAACCAGACCCAGAATAATAATCGAAATGGTGTACATCATCAGGTTAAGAATCAGGGTGGCTGTGGCCACTCCTACCGGAATACCGTCCCTCATCATGAAGAAGGCGCTGGCCGGCTGGCCTCCCGTCGCTGAAGGGGTTATAGCAGAAAAATAGATATCGGATGTACTGTAGATAAAATTCTGGAAATGGCTCTTCCTGTAACCTGCGTAATGCAGAATATTCTTCAGGGCTTCTCCCTCCGCCCAGACAAAAATGCCCGCAGAAATCACCCCGAGGATAAGGAGAACTTTATTGGCACCGGTCAGCGCAGACAGCAGTCCCTCGATGGACAGATCTTTACTCTGCATGAGAATCATTCTGACAGTCAGTACGGCAATCGCCAGAGAAACCAGTGTCCATACAAGATTATTGTTTTTTCCTTTTTTCATAAGCAACACTCTTTGATAATAGTAGTCGTGAAACCGCAATCCCGATTTCCACAGCCAGAATGGCTCCAAACACATCCACGATCACATGCTGTTTGACAAAAAGCGTGGAAAGCATCACAAGAATGGTCGCCGGCAGCGTCAGCTTTCGGTACCATCCGGGGACTTTCTTCATCCAGGGCAGAACCCGGACTAAAAGATAGCTTTCCAGGCAGTGAATCGAGGGAAAGAGATTGTCTGCTGCATCCGATTCATATAGCAGGCGGACACATTTACTGAAAAAATCCTGTCCCGAAACATCAGCGCGGACCATCGTGGTGGGCACCAGAAGAAAACAGATCAGACACAGGAGCTTGGCCATCATCTCCGCTGTGCAGATCCGCAGACATACCGCCTTCTCTTCACAGGCCATCAGATAATAGCCGCAAATCCACTGGCCGTAAGCCAGAAAGATATATATCAAAATAAACTCTTTGATAAAGGGAATACGGCCATCGAGACCCGTGGCCATCTGATAATGATGCCACGAGCTGTTAAATAATCTGCTGCCGAAAAATGTCAGACAGTTCATAGCCAGCATGAGAATGATGGCTGCCCGGCCGTAACCCGGAATTCTTCTAACAGGAAACATAATGCAAATCCGATCTGTTAACGTTGTCTGTTTCATGCATAGTAATCATTATATAGTGTTTTTCCATCGCAGGTCAATCATTTCTTAAAAGTTATATCACACATTAAAAGAGAAGCCCCAAAACGAAAGGCTTCTCTTTCCTGTATTTATACATGATGATCCTAAGCAAACAGCACCTTAATAAAGTCCTTCATATACTCCGGAAGATCCGGTGGTCTCCTGGCGGAGATGATATTTCCGTCCACAACAGA
>CACXGS010000220.1 GCA_902767195.1 uncultured Lachnospiraceae bacterium
GCCGCAAAGACTTGGCGGCTGAGGTAAGAACAAATCGTTCGTGAATACCTCAGCCGCCTTAGTCGTCGCAGGCAGATAGCTCACCGGTAGTGGGCAACGCCTCTGCGACGGAACCGGTTGTCTGTCGTTTGGGGCAAAAAGCAACCAGTTGGTATTTAGTTTTCTTCGTCCCCTATGGCGATCATGTAGCGGTTGACCGCACTGATAATCGCCTTAACGGAGGCATTGATGATATCATCATCGATACCTACACCCCAGTAAGTCACGTCATCTACTCCATCCAGAGCCACATAGGCACAGGCCTGGGACTTGGTCGTTCTCTGCAGGGCGTGCTCCTCGTAAGTGGAGAGGGTGTAGGATAAGTTGAAATGCTTCCTGATGGCATCGCTCACGGAGTCTAAACGTCCGTTACCTTTGCCCTGAAGTTCTAACCTTTCCCCCTTCAGATTTACCACCAGTTTGGAAATAAATCCATTGTCCTGAATGTAATGGACTTCCAGGAACTTCATCGGATCGGATATGTTGACATATTTCTTGCGGAATACATCTCTTACTTCATCCGGCTTCAGCTCGGCATGGGCATGGTCGGATACACTCTTGACCGTATAGCCCACTTCTTCTCTCATCTGAGCCGGGATCCGGATACCGTAGGTCTGCTCTAAAAGATAACCGATGCCGCCCTTGCCGGACTGGCTGTTGATTCGGATTACATCCGCTTCGTACTCTCTGCCCAGGTCTTTGGGATCAATGGCAAGGTAGGGAACCGTCCAGATGGAATCGTCATGGGTTTCTCTCCAGAGCATTCCCTTGGCGATAGCATCCTGATGGGAACCGGAGAAAGCGGCAAAGACCAGTTTGCCGGCGTAGGGCTGTCTGTCATAGACTTCCATTCTGGTGACCTTTTCATAGACTTCCCGAATGGCGGGAAGATCAGAGAAGTCCAGTTTGGGATCCACACCGTGGGTGAACATGTTGAGCGCCAGGGTGACAATATCCACGTTGCCGGTACGCTCTCCGTTGCCGAAGAGGGTTCCCTCAACACGGTCCGCCCCTGCCAGCAGGGCCAGCTCGGTGTCAGCGACGCCGGTTCCACGGTCATTGTGGGGGTGCAGTGAGAGAACGACATTCTCTCTGTATTTCAGATGTTTGCTCATGTATTCAATCTGGCTGGCATAGATATGCGGCATGGAGTGGGAGACAGTAACCGGCAGGTTGATGATGACCGGCCAGCCTTCATGGGGCTGCCACACATCAAGGATCTCATTACAGATGTCCAGAGCAAAGGGCATCTCTGTTCCGGTAAAGCTTTCCGGGGAATACTCAAAACGGTAGTTGCCCCCGTCTTCCTCGGTGAGCTTCTTCAGGAGCTTGGCTCCTTCCACACCGATTTTGATGATCTCTTCCGGGTTCTTGTGGAATACCTGTTCACGCTGAGCCACTGAGGTGGAATTATACAGATGAACGATGGCCTGTTTACATCCCCGGATCGCTTCAAATGTCTTCTTGATGATATGTTCTCTGGCCTGTGTCAGAACCTGGATGGTTACATCATCCGGAATCAGATCCTGCTCGATCAGGGTGCGGCAGAATTCGTACTCTGTCTCGGAAGCAGCCGGGAACCCAATCTCAATCTCCTTGAATCCGATGTCCACCAGAAGCTTAAAAAACTCCAGCTTTTCATTCAGACTCATGGGAATGATCAGCGCCTGGTTACCGTCTCTTAAGTCGACGGAACACCAGATAGGGGGCTTCTCCACATGATCTTTCGTTACCCAGTCATAACATGCTTCCGGTGCCGGAAAATACATCGGTTTATATTTCTCTGCGTGAATCATAATAATCCTCCTCGTAAGTAGATAATAAAAAAACCGCCTCCGAAAAAGAGACGGGAAAACCGCGGTACCACTCTTGTTCATACACAAAGGTATGCACTCAAACAGATACGGACTGATGACAGCCTTATATCCTCCTGCTGTAACGGTCAGGCTCCGGCGATGCCTACTGCAGCCCCGGCAGGGACGCGGTTCAGCACGCTGCTTGGAGGCGAGTTCAAATCAGCAGGGCCATCTGCCTCGCACCAACCGGCAGTTCTCTGAAATGTCTTCCTGATTCTACTACTCCTCTTCATTGCATTTCACAGAAATTAATGTAACATGAAACAGGAGCAGTGTCAAATGATTTCGTGGAAAAACAGCAACTTATCTTTTCGTATAAAAATAACAGATTCTTTATAAAAAAAATGTGACATTTCTGCAACATATTCAAAATAAATCTATAGCTTAAAAATATCGAATGTGATATACTAGTTAGTGTGTGTTTATCATGATAATAATATTTTTTAATTTA
>CACXGS010000221.1 GCA_902767195.1 uncultured Lachnospiraceae bacterium
CAGCAGTACGGAATGTTACTTCCGCACAGGGAAGGCCTCCTTCTGTCAGCGCCTTAGCCAGGGGCGCCGCATCTTTGGCATCATCCAATACTACTACAGGCACAATGCCTATTTTCCTGAATTCGTCTTTAAAGTCTTTCATATTTTTTGTCTCCTTTTTGTGAATCTATTTCGCCCGTCCTTCCAGAGCATGAATCATGTTGACAACAAATTCATGGGTCGGAACACTGACTCCGGTTTTGCTGGCTGCGCGGACGACAGAACCACTGATGGTGTCTACTTCTGTCTTCCTTCCGGCGCGGATATCCGCACAGATTGAAGTGACTCCTTCCGGGGAACCTGTCGATGTCTTGCGGACCTTTTCGGTAATCTCCTCCTCATCAGCCTTCAGCCCCATGGCATGGGCAACTTCCACTGCCTCATGGATCAGGGCTTTTGTCATTTTCCAGGCATATTCATTGCCGGCAATATAGCCGATCTCACATTGCAGAATACCTGTCACAGCACTAAGGGATACGTTGGTAAACAGTTTGTCCCAGATCAGCTGCTGGATTACAGAGTGAATGCGTACATTGAAACCGCATGCGTCAAAAGCATCTTTGAGTTTGGGAAGGAAGCCTTCCTTGTCTTCCACAAGCATACCTACATTGGTATTGCCCTCTCCGCCATGGCGAATATATCCCATATCGAGAACTGCTCCGTTATCCTCGGTTGTACCGATGATAATGTGATCCAGATCAACAAATTCTCCCAGAATATCTTCATGACCGGAACCGTTCTGAAGAGTCAGTACATAGGTGTCAGGACCAATGAGTCCTTTGTTCCCACCCAGGGCAGCCTTGGAAAACAGAGCCTTTACAAACAGGATGATCAGATCCACGGGCTCGATCCCCTCTGTGGAAGTGACTGCTTTGGGATGATAAATATTATCCGTACCATACTCCTGAAGTTTCAGGCCATTCTCATTGACAGCGGCAACGACATTCGGATTCGTATCAACAAGATAAACGTCATTATGTAAAGAAAGATGTCCTCCGTATATGGAGCCCATAGCTCCCGCGCCGATAACTGCTATTCTCATATTATTATCATATCCTTTCACTCACTAATCAGTCCGAAAACTCTGCCAGTCCCTCAATGGCATATGCATGAACCGGGCTGGAATCCAGACCTACAATGGGAAGCGGGGAGAAGGACAGGAAGAAAACGTCCTTCTGAAGATACTCAAGATTCTTAAGCACTTCGATGAAAATGATATTCTCTGCCATAAGGATGTCGTGGAAAGGTTTGACATCCTCGTTGCAGTTCTCGATAGAAACTCCATCGCCAAAGCCAACGGCTTTCACTTTCTTATCGCGGAACCACTCAGCGGATTCGGCACCAATCAGGAGTCTCTTGTCAACATCTGTGTTGGTAGCCTTTGTAAAAGGCTCAAGCTTGTAAGCGGAATCGATAATAACGATATCCCCTTCTTTAACCTTGTATGCTTCTCTGTCAAGATCTTCTTTGGTGATGTGTGTATAGGGGGCAACCGTATCCTTAAAATCAACATAGACACAGCGGCCTACAAAGGTCGTCAGAGGAAGCCCTGTTACATCCGGCCAGTCGTCATTATGATGATAAGGACACTCAGCGTGTGTTCCCAGGTGGCTCATGATGTCAAAGTTCGTGTGAAAATCCGGAATAGGGCCACCAGTGTTGAATCTGTGCAGCTTGCATCTTCTGGTTTCTGTTGCCGGGTCAACCAGCTTGGTCAGATCAATCAGTCGAAGTCCGTTCCCCATGTCATAAACTACATTCATTTGTTTTACCTCCTCTTATATATAAATTATTCTCATATTGCTGACTATTTAAATCTTTACTTTGACGACAACCTTCTTTACCGGCGCTGGATTCCCTGCCGCACAGCGTGGCTTGTGAGCATCTTCCGGTGCTACCACAATAAGGTCGCCCTCTTTGAGCAGTACACAGCCGGACATCTCCGGATCCTCATAGAAGACCACATCATTCTCCTCGATCCTTTCAATCTCTTTCAGCCCGTCCCTCTTGCATACTCCAAACATCTCATCACCAGTAACCATGTACTGGATATCATAATATTTGTCATGTGTCTCAAATCTCCGCTCTTCCCAGGGTGAAGTGGTGTATTCCTGCACACCGGCAATCACATCGTCACCCATAAGCGGATAAAATCCTTCCGGCAGATCTTTGATATTGGTCTCTGCCAGCCAACGGTAAGCAATCGTAAATTTTTCTTCCAGATAGTTATACTTTTCCGCAATACTTACATTACAAAAAAACATGGACCCTCCCTTCACAAAGCCGAAATTGTCCTGATTCTTGCATTTTGTGCAAAATTACACACAATAAACACAATTATCACACATATACCACAACAAATAAACACATTTACCACACATTTCTATCATATTTATAACACATTCAACAAAAATTTCATAGCGCTAGTTTTTTTTACTGTCCTTTTTGGCGAAAACGACGAAAATAAAGCAAGATATATAACAATAAAAATAACGTATTGTGAAATAAAGAGATATAATACTTGTGGTGTCATTCAGAAAAGGAAATTGTTCTTTTTAGAGGGGTTGTGGTAAAATAATAGTCACTGAAACGCCGGAAAAGTTTTGCATATTTAGGATGGTGAGACAGATGCAGGATATTAGCATGAGGACCGAAAACAAAGTCTTTTCATGGCCGGATAATTATTATTTTGAAATAAAACCGGCCAACAGAGAAAAAGCCCTGAAGGCCCGCATTGAGACAGAAGATTCCGAGGAAAACCGGATCCGTTATCAGCTCTGGGAGAAGCGATATACACAGCCCGGCAAGGGAGTAACCGGAGCGGATTACTATATGAAAGTGGTCATGGGAATGGGCCCCTTATGTGAATGCAGGAATTCGTTCTTCGGGAAAAAGACTTATCGCAAAGGGATACAGGAGATTCGGAACACATTCTGTCTGGATCTTCTGAAAGAAAAACCTCAATATGCCGATCTGTGGAGAAAAGAATTTCAGAATTTCTGGGTGCTTTATATGAAAAGCTGTATAGAGGACAGGAACTATTCCGGAATAGTCATGGGAATGGGCCAGATGTCCGAGGATCGCCTTAGTTCCAAACTTTATAATGACATTCAACAAAAAACGGTGGTGTTTCCCGAAAAACTCGGCCTGGCAGAAGAGCTTGCACAGTTCCGCCAGGCAGCATGGGAAATCTATTATCGTTATTATCCGGAATAAACCATCAAAAAAGCAGAAAATGCTGCCGAATTCTCGGCAGCATTTTATTTTACTCTTATTTTGCTTCAATGCAGCATTCTTATCATTAATAAATCTCGCATCCGTTTCTGCCGGCTTTTTTAACACGATAGAGTGCCGTGTCAGCATCTTTGAAGATATCTCCCTGAGGATTCTTCCTGTCAGAGAATGCAACGCCCACGCTTAAGCTGACAGGCGGCAGATCATCTTTCGGATGCAGAAGCAATTCATTCGCCTGATAGATCTTATTGCGCAGCAATTGCTCTACGTTGCTGTTAACTCGGGTCATAATGACAACGAATTCGTCACCGCCCAGCCGGCATATGATATCCACAGAACGGAAACTGTGTTTTAAGATCTCGGCGACCCTCTTCAGAACCCGGTCTCCCATGGCATGTCCGTAAGTATCATTTACCGTTTTAAAATCATCCACATCAATGATGATCAGTGCAATATGACCGGTATCAATGCTCTGCATCATAAGGTCGTAGGCTCCACGGTTAAAGAGGCCGGTCAGAGCATCGTGGGATGCCTCATGCTTGAGCTTTTCATGGGCTGTCTTATTCTCTTCCAGAATAGTATTGTAGGTTCTGGAAACGAACTGAAGCTCCTCGGCTCCCATAGGCGGGATTGTTTTCTGATCCTTCATCAGTTCTACCATTCGGATCAGAGGCTTTCGGATCAACTCATGAATAAACAGTACAATAACGAGAACAATTAACAGGAAAACCACCGTCATGATAGTCTGCATCATCACGATCAGGGAGAGTCCCGCAGAGGCTTTCTCCAGCTCCTGACTGGATGTCTTCAGGATCGCTTCCGTACATTGACTCACCTTTTCCCGGATGCGTTCCTTGTAATGAATATACTCATTATTAAATACAAGCTCCTGTGCCTTTTTGTTCTTTTCTTCCGGGGAAAGATCCTGATCCTTTTCGGAAAGGTCCAGCGAAACAATGGGCTCCGGTATCTTGCTCATGTCCTGGTTTTCGACTTCCAGCTTGAGGCGCATGGCCAGGTATTCTTTCTCCATCAGTTTGTTGGATAATTCCAGGGCACTGGTCAGATTCTTTAATGCATCGCTCTTCTTATCCGTATCCTGCAGATGAGTCTCCAGCTGTTCGACGGCCCGGTCTCTTCTTCTTGTGATCTCCACTTCCTCGAAATAGTCTTCCAGATATTCCAAATCACCGGTCACCACAAAGCATCTCACACGATCCGTGAGGAAATCCGACCCGGATTCCATATCATTCGCAGCCACCTGTGCCGCTATATAGCGGTCGCTGGCCTGTTCCATTCTCTGGTAGCCCCTGTTGACCGACAGATCCACCGCAAACAGCGCGGCTGCCGCGATTACGGCCATCAGAACAAAAAAGTAGGTTGCTGTCCGCAGCTGCAAGGCAAAACCTTCACGTTTTTTCTTCGGAGCCTCCGGTTCTCTTTCTTCTTCTCTCTCTGTTTCCCCTTCTTCCTGCCCTTCCTCTCTATAAAAAGCTTCCGGTACAAAATCGCTTTCTGCCTCCATCTCAGATGCTTTTTCTTCCTGGACGGGAGAGACGCTATCGTGCAGATCATCAAAAAACTTCTCAAACTCGACGGAAGGCACCGGTCTGGAGAAATAATAGCCCTGAATCAGCTGACATCCCATCAGCTTCATGGCTTCCATCTGTTCCTTGGTCTCAATTCCTTCCGCAATCACCGGAGCCGAAAGGTATTCGGCAATATCGATGATCAGCTCGATCATCCTGGTATCTCCACCCTGGCGAAATGCATTCTTTATGAACTGCATATCCAGCTTCATCACATCAAAAGGAAGACTGGACACCATATTAAGAGATGAGTATCCTGTACCGAAATCATCCATCTCAATGAGAAAACCTGCTTCTCTAAGCTGCTTTGCAGTCTCAATGATCTGATCCGCGTCATGAGTATAGGCTGATTCGGTAATCTCCAGCATCAGATCCTTGCAGGTGAGATCAAACTCTTTGACCAGATCCTGAAGGAAATGAACAATTTCAGGATTATAGAGGTCAATTCGGGATACATTGACCGACACCGGCACATAAACGCCAAGGCGGTCTTTCCACTCCCGGATCTGCCGGCAGGCTTCTCTCCATACATAACGGTCCAGATTCTGGATCAGACCGTTTTCTTCAAAGAGAGGAATGAAAACTCCCGGGCTCACCATTCCAAGGACAGGATGAATCCACCTGACCAGAGCTTCCGCACTCACCAGTACAGGCTGGTCTTTCTCGACATTATATTTGGGCTGAAAATATACCACAAACTGATTTTCTTTGATGGCCCGATAAAAATCCTCAATCAGCTGTTCGGAATACAGTTCTTTCTCATGGAGGGCATCATCGTAAAAAGACAGGGTCTTTGTTACGCTTCCCCTCACCATATCCGCCGCCATTTTGGCGCGGTCAAAACGACCTTCTATGTCAATGGTCTTATCGACTTCCGAATAAATGCCCATCCGGAGCCGAACCCGGTTGTCCGAAAGATCCTCCCCGGACAGTCCAACTGTGGTTTTCTCCAGGATCATCCCGTAATCATCGCGATGAGGACAGTAGATCATGAAAGTATCGGCTTCTCTGCGACTGACGATTCCGCCCTGGTCAATGACCATCGATCGGATATTATCGCCAATGGTCTTCAGAACCTGATCACCGTAAGTCTTTCCATACCTCTCATTGATCATATGAAAATGATTCACATCAATAATGATGGCATCCATAGATACGCCTTTATGATAATGATCATATTGCTGCGCATACTTGTAAAAATAGACTTTATTATACAGGCCTGTCAGCGGATCACGCTCTGTGGACTGAATAATCTCCCGGTCTTCCGAGAGCTCAATAGTACGAAGAATTCTGGCATGTATTACACCAGTATCAGGATAGGGCTTGGGTATGAAATCCATAGCGCCAAGCTTCAGACAGGTGATTTCCGCTTCCTGATCAGCGGTCAGAACGATTACCGGAATCTGGGATAACATCATATCCCCCTTGATAATCTTAAGAACATCAATTCCGGATAAAACCGGCATCAGAATATCCAGGAGTACCAGAGACAGCGTCTCACTGTTCTCTTTCATAATCTTCAGGGCTTCCTGTCCGTCACAGGCATACAGCAGCTCATATTCCCCCTCAAGGCAGGCACCCAGCAACTCCCGGTTGGTCATCTCATCATCGACGATGAGAATCCGACGTTTACCGTTGATAGAATGAAATTGTTGGTGACTTTTCAGCATGGTTCCCCCCACTAATAATTTTTATCATTTTCATCTGTTCTCCATGCTCTGTTGCAAAGATAACACACTTATTTATTATAAAAGACCCATTTTTCGATGTCAATGCAGTGACAGAAAAAAGAGCCCTGTCAGGAGCCTGACAGGGCTATAAATAAATTTCTATTCGTGTCGCAGTGCCACGATGGGATCCAGGTTGGCTGCCTGCATAGCCGGCAGGAATCCAAACACAACACCAATCAGGGTGGAGAATCCCAAAGCGATGATAATCCATGGCACACTGATGGATATCGGGATATTGTTCACTCTCTGAATCACCTCAGCTGTGGCAATACCGGCCAGGATTCCCAGGACACCGCCCAGGCTGGTCAGAACTGCCGCTTCTGTCAGGAACTGCATCATAATGGTTCCCTTCCTTGCGCCGATGGCCTTCTTCA
>CACXGS010000222.1 GCA_902767195.1 uncultured Lachnospiraceae bacterium
ATCATGAGATATGGAACGAAGCAGGTTGGACCTTAGCTGCTCGTTTCTCACCGCAATGGCCGCCTGTTCTTTTTCCATGGCATTGCGAAGACTTTCCAATGCCATGGCACACTCTCCCAGAATGGAAGCAAACACACTGTATTCGAAAGCCTCCAGTTCCTCCCCGTTGAGATAGATTCCAATCACTCCATAACAGAATCCGTTAATGGAAATAGGGTGATAGGCCGATCGGGCATCCGGGTATTCCCCGGACCGGGGTCCGGCTGACTGCTGATTGGAGAAAACCCAGCGGACGATCTCCGTCTCCCTGTCATCGGGAGAAAGACTGCTCCCGTCTTCCCCGGGAGCCTCCATTTTGATTTTATCCCCAAGTTCTCCTCTTTCATTAATGGGATATACGATCACATCGCGATTTAACAGGGTTACCATCTGCCGGGCAGTGATTCTTATCACATCATCTGCGCTGACTGCTTTCTGCAAAAGCTGATTCGTATCAAACAGAACTTTTGTCCGGAAAGCTTCCCGGGATGACTGCCTTGCGTTTTCTTTCAGTCTGTTTGCCAGAGATACGGTAATCAGAGAGGAAATCAGCATGATTCCGAAGGTAATCACGTATTCGGGTTCATAGGTCTTGAGACTGAATTTAGGTTCCACAAATAAATAATTGAATAGCAGAACACTTGCCAGGGAACTCACACCGCTGTATATGGGACTGACCGTCACTACGGCGATCATCAGAACTCCCAGAATATAGACAATGATGATATTTGACTCAGAAAACCCTGACCGGGCAAAGGCAAAACCCACTCCCGTCGATACGAGAAGAATCAAAATGGATAAGATAAAATCTTTCCATGTCAGCCGAATCTGACTGGACTGGAAAAAGCGGGTATTTTCTTCCTTCAGATTCGCTGTCGAGTCCGGAATGATGTAGACATCCACATCCGGCACATACATAATAAGCTGTTCTGTCAGAGGCGCCTTACTCCAGAAATGTCTCCTTTTCGCTCCGCTTCTGCCCACTACAATCTTTGTCGTCCCGGAAATATGCGCATATTCCGCAATCTGAAAGGGGACGTCATCACCAATCAGTGTAGAAACAGAGGCTCCGTTCTCTTCCGCAAAAGTAATATTATCATGCAGCCTCTGCTTATCCTCAGCCGACATATCTTCATAGTCGGTCGGCCTGACATAGATGGCTGTCAAAACAGCATGAAAAGCCTCTGCCATCTTGGAAGCCGCTATAATCACCTTTTGATTGGAAGGAGAAGAAGAGAGGCAAACCAGAATCCGTTCACCACTCTCTAATGCTTTGTCCATTTCAACCACCCTCTTATCAGTAATTTTCTATATTATAACATAATAAATCAGGCAGTCACATACCATCTGTTTAGAATTATTCTTTTGTGTTACTATTGTTTACTCCCCCGGCTGAACCTTCCATATGGTATCCTCCGGACATGTAACGAGTCTTACCTCTCCTCGTTCTCTGACCTGCAGATCTGTTATCATCCAGAACTTTAAGAAAATGTCTGCACAAAAAATAGATCAGGGCAAACAAGCCCAGTGTCATGAGTACTAATAACATATTTCCCACAATCATTCACCTCCCCTTCCAATCTCTGATCCGGCTTAAATATGAAAACACTTCTGCATTGATTTCTGCTCTCCCAGCACAAGAAGCGTTTGATTTTCATTTAAAATGGAATCCGGAGTAACATAAAAGGTCTTCTTTTCATTTTCCTTTATGGCCATAATGATGATTCCATACCTTTTTCGAATGTCAAGCTGGCCGATGCTTTTTCCGACCCATTCTCTCGGGACGGAGATTTCATAAATACCATGGTCATCGTCAAGCCGGATATAGTCCAAGATATGGTTGGATGCATAGCGTATGGCTGCCCATTCGGCAATCTGTTTTTCAGGCATGATTACTTCATCTGCTCCATTACGCAAAAGGAACTTTGCCTGAGCCTCTCTGTCCGCCCGGGATACAACCATCTTGCCCCCCAGTTCTTTCAAGAGTGAAGTCGTCTCCAGAGAACTTTGAAAATCATTGCCTATGGTTACGATACAGACATCATAATGTTCAACCCCGAGAGACTGGAGAAACATTTCATTGGTTGTATCCCCAATCTGCGCATCGATTACAACCGACAACAAAGAGTTAACACGCTCTTCATCCCGGTCAACTGCCATAACCTGATGTCCCTGTTCCGCTAAACGTTTGGCCATTGCCGTTCCGAAATTATTCAGTCCAATTAAAAGAATCGATTTCATAAACAGACCTCCTGTTCTTTAGTATTACTATTGTACGGCAAAGAGTGCAAAGATGGCATTAAAGCAAGAGGCCGGGACATTAAGATTAAATTAAGAAAAAAGGAACTGCCTGTCTCTGCAATGTGAAGACATTGCAGAGACAGGCAGCTCCCAATACAGGTTTTCCCTGAAAACTATTCTTATTTTGACTCAGCCGGGTCATCTTTGATGACCAGATCCTCCGGATTGATTTTATAATCCTTATCCATATCGAAGAAAATAACGGTCTCACCGGTAATCTGCGCCACAAAGCCGTTGGCACCCAGGGTCATGTTGGCCATATGGTAATTATAATTCTTGGGCTTCTTTCCAGCCAGCATCAACATACCCCTGGCGACATTCTGCTCAAATTGAGACTGGGAAATGGTTCCCTCCCCGAAATCAATCTTTACGGCAACGCCTTTCCCCTCCATGGTGTTTTTCTGATCGCCGATCACGCTTTCATCATCGGTGATATCCGTTACCTTAAACTCTGTTTCACCCCATTTATAGGTCTTTTCTTTCTTTGTATCTTCGGATGAACAGGCTGCCATCAGTGCCATAAGCGCTGCAGCCAAAAGAAGGGCTGCTATGATTCTTATCGGTTTCTTCATAAATCATCTGCTCCTTTCATATTTATTATGTGAAATGTTCCACCAGTTTCTCACAATTCGTTCCTGCCTGTTCCATATTGCTATCGTACAACTCTATAAAATTTTATCAGATTCTTCACAGGGTTCTG
>CACXGS010000223.1 GCA_902767195.1 uncultured Lachnospiraceae bacterium
ACCCGGCGCCGTCGCTCTTATTGTTAAATCGGCCTTTACCGGGTCAGCCCTGGCCGGAGGCGCTGTCGGAACAGTATTTGTTGCCATGCAAAAAGGTATCGCCCGAGGTATTTTCTCCAACGAAGCCGGTCTGGGAAGTGCCCCTATTGCTGCGGCTGCAGCTCAGACAAAAGAGCCGGTCAGACAGGGGCTGGTTACCATGACAGGTACTTTCATTGATACGATTGTCATCTGTACCATGACAGGTCTTAGCATCGTCATAGCAGGGAGCTGGAATACCGGATTGGAAGGCGTACAGATTACTATGGATGCCTTCCAGAAGGGACTGCCCTTCCCGCCATCTGTAGCTTCCTTTGCACTTATGATCTGTCTTGTCTTCTTTGCATTCACCACCATCCTGGGATGGAATTATTACGGAGAGCGCTGTCTGGAATATCTTTCCAACAGAAACAGGACCGCCGTTAATGCCTATCGCTGGCTCTACATCCTGGCGGTATTCATCGGTCCTTACATGACAGTAGAAGCCGTATGGAACATTGCTGATATCTTTAATGCCCTCATGGCTCTCCCCAACCTCATCGCCCTCATCGCTTTGAGAGAGGTAATTGCCGGGGAGACAAAGTCTTTTATAGACCGCCACCACTTTATTTAGAATCGGCGTTCTGATGAAAATCTGTTTTACTGAGAAGTCAAACTTCCCCGGATATTTCAGCATGATAATATCCGGGGATCATTAATTTTTTGACGTCAATTCGACGCCATTTTGACGTTATTCGCCGAATAGTATAGGTATATTTTTGTTATTTGTCCAAATGGTCCATGATGATGAATGTCTCCAGGCAGTTCTCGGCTGACGTTATCTGGTACTCTCTAGTGATCTCCCGCCTTTTTTGGAGGCCTCGGATTTCCATTGATCCGAGAACTTTTAAAGTAGATTTCTTGACAAAACATCCTCCTGTATGCTAAGTTGAATACAATACGGCAAATTATAAGCAAAAATATACTTATAATTTGCCAAAACCTTATATTTTATACATGATTTGGCAAATTATAAGGAGGGTGCGAACCATGAAGATCATAGGAAGAAATCATGAAAAGGACGTCCTTTCCAGATGCCTTTCATCAAAGCGACCTGAGTTTGTCGTCATTTATGGAAGACGCCGTGTTGGAAAGACATTTCTTGTTAAGGAATACTTTAACGGGCAGTTTTCTTTTTATGCGACCGGTCTTTCCGATGAAAAAACCTCCGGACAGTTAAAAGCATTTCATATGAGTCTACGGACCTATGGATGTGCTGAAGCAAAAGCCCCAAAAGACTGGTTTGAAGCTTTCATGAGGCTAAAAGGACTTCTTGAAGAAGAAAATGTTTATAGGGATCCGGTAAGTGGGAGGAGGGTCATCTTTCTTGATGAGTTACCCTGGATGGATACGGCCCGATCGGATTTTAAAAGTGCTTTGGAATACTTTTGGAACAGCTGGGCATCATCACAGCAGGATCTGATGCTGATCGTCTGCGGGTCAGCTACATCATGGATTATCAAACATATGTTGAAAGAACGGAAAGGATTTCATAATCGTGTCACCAGGCGGATCCGGCTTCTTCCTTTTACGCTTAAGGAGTGCCATGACCTTTTGGAAAATAACGATATCGTCATGACCAGAGAACAGATGATAGAATGCTACATGATCTTTGGAGGCATTCCCTATTATCTGAATCTGATTGATTCCCGTCTTTCTCTTGCACAGAATGTAGATGAGCTGATATTCAAGCCATATGGTGATCTGCGGGATGAGTATCATGAACTGTTCTACTCCCTGTTTAAAAATCCTGATAAGCATATGGCAATCATGAAGGCTCTCGCCGCAACAAAAAACGGCAAAACAAGGAAAGAACTTTCCGAAGTAAAAACGATCGGCGGCGGCTCTGCCCTGACAAGGAATCTGGAGGAGTTGGAACAGTGCGGTTTTATCAGACGGTACACCAATTACACAATGCCGAAGAATGGAGCATATTATCAGCTTGTTGATCCTTTTGTATTGTTCTGCTTGAAATTTGTAAATTCCCGGAAGAGAAAGTCATGGATGGAGTATATCCATTCACCCTCTTACAATGCATGGAGGGGTAACGCTTTCGAGATCTGCTGCGTGAACCATATTCCGCAGATCAAAACAGCCCTCGGAATTTCCGGAGTCGATACAGCGGAATATGCCTGGAGAAGTGAAACATCAGATCCGGGATCACAGATTGACCTGTTAATTGACCGGAAGGACGGCGTTATCAATCTGTGTGAAATGAAATATACGGACGGCACCTTTGAACTGGATAAAAATGAATATGAAAAGCTCATGAACAGACTTGGCTCTTTTCAGAAAGAGGTAAAGCCGAAAAAAGCCATACATATGACACTCGTATCTGTAAGCGGGCTTGCCGATGGTAAGTATGCTTCCGTCTTCCAAAATGTAATAACAGGGGAGCAGCTGTTCGCAAAATAGAATTTTATAATTTTTATAGCCAAAATATAGCCACTTCAATCAGTTGAAGTGGCTATTTTGCGTAAAAAAAGACTCCCCGATCTCTCGGAGAGCCTTTAAATTCAAGCTATATTGTAATTACTCGATAACGGAAGCAACACGGCCTGATCCAACTGTACGTCCACCTTCACGGATAGCGAAAGTAAGTCCCTGCTCCATAGCTACGGGATGGATCAGCTCGATGGTCATCTCAACGTTATCGCCAGGCATGCACATCTCTGTTCCCTCGGGAAGAGTGATAACGCCTGTTACGTCTGTTGTACGGAAGTAGAACTGAGGTCTGTAGTTGTTGAAGAAAGGTGTATGACGTCCACCCTCGTCCTTTGTCAGAACG
>CACXGS010000224.1 GCA_902767195.1 uncultured Lachnospiraceae bacterium
AATTCCCGTCTCCCGGAAATATTCGTCTCTTGCCGCTGCCACTTCCTTCACCGCCGTTGCCTGACCGCGGCCGATTCCCTTGGTCTCTCTGGTGATACAGATGGAACCGCCGCCGATACCAATCTTGATGAAGTCCGCGCCGGCTTCCGCCAGGAAGCGGAATCCTTCACGGTCGACCACGTTGCCGGCTCCTACCTTGACGGTGTCGCCGTATTTGGCACGGATCCAGCCGATGGTCCGGGACTGCCACTCGGAGAATCCCTCCGAGGAGTCGATACAGAGAACATCGGCTCCGGCTTCCAGAAGGGCCGGAACTCTCTTCTCATAGTCCCTGGTATTAATACCTGCACCGACGATGTAGCTCTTGTTGGAATCGAGGAGCTCATTCTCATGGGCTTTGTGACTGTCGTAATCCTTGCGGAATACGATGTAAGTCAGATGTCCGTTCTTATCGATCAGGGGCAGGGAGTTGATCTTGTTATCCCAGATAATGTTGTTGCAGTCATGAAGGGTGGTTCCGTCGGGAGCGGTAACCAGCTTATCCAGGGGTGTCATGAATTCTTTCACCTTGACGTCGGTGGACATCCTGGAGATCCGGTAATCTCTGGAGGCAACGATACCCACCAGCTTACCGTGGGCGGTTCCGTCCTCTGTAATCGCTACGGTAGAATGCCCGGTCTTTGCCTTGAGGGCCAGAACGTCTTCCAGGGTGTCATCAGGCTTCAAATTGGAATCACTGGTAACAAATCCTGCTTTAAATGTCTTGACACGACGAACCATGTCCGCTTCATCTTCCACGGACTGGGAACCGTAGATAAAGGATATTCCTCCCTGGACTGCCAGGGCAATGGCCAGCCGGTCGCCGGAGACGGACTGCATGATGGCGGATACCATAGGAATATTCATGGTGATGGGACTCTCCTCTTCCCCTTTCCTGTACTTGCACAGGGGTGTCTTCAGACTGACTCTGTCCGGAATACAATCGGAAGAAGAATATCCGGGGATTAAAAGGTACTCACCAAAGGTACGGGAAGGTTCATCATAATAATATGCCATATTTTTTCTCCTTATCACAAATCATCCTTTGTTTATCTCTCGCTGTAAGATTTTCGTATCATTATAATAAAAGCATTTCCCATAATCAAGTAGAAAATGTAACAAAATTCAAAAAACTTTAACGAACACGGTCCTCCAGGATCAGACCGGTGCGGTAAGCATCGAGAAGTTCCATCAGATCGTCGATCTTCTCCAGCATACGTTTTCCCTCATCCGTATCACGCACTCTTTCCCTCTTCTGGGAGAATTCCCGGATGACCACACTGGAATGGACATCGATCTCGTTGGCGATGATATCTTCCATGCTGGTAAAGGCTTCGTGGGCTACCAGACGGAGTCCCTTGGAGTTATAGATCAGGGTATATCCGGCAATTCCGGTGGTTCCCTGATAGGCCCGGGAGAAACCGCCATCAATGATCATAACCTTGCCGTCACATTTCACAGGGGACTCCCCGGCCTTGGCATGTACCGGCATATGTCCGTTGATGATATGACCATGTTCCGGATCCATTCCGAAATCCTCCAAAATGGCATTGGCCACTTCTTCGTTTTTGATCAGGGTATAGTAATTGTCCTTCCTCTCCCGCTGAACTTCCTTATCCTTGATAAAGTACCGTTCAAATGTGGCCATCTTTTCCTTGCCGTAAACCGGTGAATTCTCATTGGACCAGATATACCACATGATATCCTTGCCGAACTCTCTCTCCTCATCACTCTTCTGGGCATAGTAGCCTTTTCTGGCATAATACTCGAGAATGTCATAGAGGGATTTTCCGGCGTACTCTTTGCCGCCGATCATCACCTTGCGGAAGGATCCGTCATCATTCAGGGGGACACATCCGTGATAAAGCAGGTAAGAGTTGTGGCAGAGGTAAAGGCTTCCCTTATTGAAAAGGAAACGAACATGCTCCTGAAGGCGGTCACAGTTCCTGAAATTGCGGATCAGGCGTTCCATGACAGCCTCTTCCTCCTCGGACAGACGGTAGGGGTCTTCCGGATCGATGGTGGGGAAGGAGTGATCGAGCATGGAATACTCTTTTCCATTGATGGTAATCACATTTCTTTCAAAATCAATCTTATCCAGCAGAAGTCTGCTGTCCATATTGAACTCGGGACGTCTCATAATGACCTGTCCCTCCAACTTAAACTGGATGATGGAGATGGCTTTGTGCATCTTCATATTGAGACTGGCCTCATTGGCATCCAGCTCGTCGATGGCATGGATATCAAAGCATTCGCAGGGATCTTCCCTGTAGGTCTCCAGGGCAAAGCTGGCCAGAGGCACAAGGTTGATTCCGTAGCCGTCTTCCAGAACGGACAGGTTGTTATAGCGGGCGCAAAGCCGGATGACATTGGCCACGCAGGCTCCCTGTCCCGAAGCGGCTCCCATCCAGACAACATCATGATTGCCCCACTGGATGTCCACATGACCATGATTCATCAGATAGTCCATGATGATGTGGGGGCCGGGACCACGGTCAAAGACATCACCGATCAGATGAAGCCTGGTAACCGTCAGCTTGGTAATGACTTCCGTCATGGCAACAATGAACTCTTTGGCTCTTCCAATCGAAATGATGGTATTAAAGATCTCGTTATAATATTCTTCTTTCTGAACAACCCGGTTGTTCTCACTCAAAAGCTCTTCCAGGATATATTTGAAATCCGGCGGAAGGACGGAACGCAGGGTGGAACGGGTATATTTGGCACAGGTTTCCTTGCAGACCTCAATCAGACGGTAAAGGGCAACCTTGTACCAGTCATCCATATACTCCTTATCATACTGCTCTTCCATGGCGCGGATCTTAGGTTCCGGATAGGATACAAGGGCTGCAAGACTCTTCTTCTCTGAGGCGCTTAAGGTATTGCCGAAGGCGTCCTCAATCTTGTTACGAATGGCCCCGGAACCGGTGCGCATCACATGGAGGAACTGTTCGTACTCACCGTGAACATCCGACACGAAATGCTCCGTCTCCTTGGGAAGGTTCAGACGGGCCTTCAAGTTGATAATCTCACTGGAAGCACTGGCGATGTTGGGATATTGAAATGAAAGCAGATTCAGAAACTTCAGATTGTCGCTTTTCATGGGTCTATCTCTCCTTCCTGTAAAATGTTAAACCTGTTTTTAAAGCAGGTGTGACCGGAGGTCTTCCGGACTCTTGGCACTCAGATAGCAGGGGGCAATATCAAAGACAGTCTTCGCTCCGCTCTGGCCTTCCTTATTCAGACGGTAAGCAGCTCTGGCGTAAGCCACCAGGACGCTTCCGGTGAATTCGGGATTGGAATCCAGCTTGAGCCTGTACTCGATGATGCTCATATTCTCTTTGTCCCAGCCGTTGAAGCCGCTGCGGATCACAAATCCGCCGTGGGGCAGGCCGGCATGCTCTCTTGCCATCTCTTCTTCACTGATAAAATGTACGGTGGTATCGTAGTCGGCGAAGTAATTAGGCATGGTCTTAATCTCTTCTTCAATGGCTTTAAGGTCAGCACCTTCCTCGGCTACCACGAAGCATTCTCTGGTGTGCATATCCCGGGTAACAAATGTGGGATTCTCGCCGGCACGGACCTTCTCTACGGAAGCTTTCACCGGGATGGTGTACTGTCTGGCATCCTTCACTCCCTGAATCCGGCGGATAGCATCGGAATGACCCTGGCTGACTCCCCGTCCCCAGAAGGTATAATCTTCGCCTTCCGGAAGGACTGCGTCAGAAATCATACGCAGAAGGGAGAACATTCCCGGATCCCAGCCCACGGAAATGATACCAACCTTGCCGGAAGCTTTGGCTGCCGCATCCACGTTGGCAAAGTGCTGGGGGATATTTGCATGAGTATCAAAACTGTCGATGACATTGAACATGGCTGCCGCTTTGGGGGTCTGTTCCGGAAGGTCCGTGGCGCTGCCGCCGCAGAGAACCAGCACATCGATCTTGTCTTTAAAGGACTCCAGTTCGGACACTGCGTAAACTCCCGCCTTCTGGTCGCGGATCTTCACGCCGGAGGGGTCTCTCCTGGTAAAAACTGCCACCAGTTCCATGTCATCGTTCTGCTGTATAGCGCTCTCCACGCCCCGTGCCAGATTGCCGTATCCTAAAATACCGATTTTAATACTCATAAATTCCTCCTGATTCTTAATTGATCTTAAATATTTGCTGTGAATCCCCCTCGCTTAAAAAGGGGATTCCTGTGAACATATATGGTTTAACTATATAGTAGAA
Organism: uncultured Lachnospiraceae bacterium; assembly: GCA_902767195.1. The sequence goes on from CACXGS010000224.1 coordinate 4,272, forward strand.
GGAATAAAAATGCAAGGGAATATCTGCCGGAACCGGCTTGCCCAAAGGCCGGAGAACTGATAAAATCAAACTATCACAAAAGGGAGGTTGTGCCATGGCTCTGAATCACAGAT
>CACXGS010000225.1 GCA_902767195.1 uncultured Lachnospiraceae bacterium
GATCTTCCGGTAGATCAGCGGATGGAGGGGACTCTGGCCCTCACCGCTTTCGGGCGGATGAAGAAAGCCTCCCTCTTCCGGGTGCACGATGTGTGTGAGAACCGGAGAGTACTTGACATGATCGATGCACTAATGAACGGATAAGAATAGAATCATGATTGGAGACAGGATGGCCGGTAACAATACAATATATAATAAAGATAAAATATTTATCAGGGACCTCCGGGTTTTTGCCAGCCATGGCGTTCTGGAGGAGGAGAAGAGTCTGGGACAGCTTTTTCTGCTGGATGCGGATCTGACCTTGAATATGGAAACAGCCATGGAAAAGGATGACCTTAACCAGTCAACAGATTATGGTAAGGTGTGTCAGATGCTCGAGGAGGAGATGACAGGAAAGGTCTTTGATCTGATAGAATCTCTTGCCGATTATCTGTGTCAGAAGCTGCTGCTGGAATTCCCCCGGATTGATTCCGCAAGAATTCAGATTAAGAAACCCCAGGCTCCTTTGAAGAATCATCTCAAATATGTTTCCGTGGAGGTGACCCGGGGCTGGCACAGGGCTTATGTAGGAGTAGGTTCCAACCTGGGAGACCGGAGAAGTTATATTCGGGAGGCCATGGACAAAATGAAAGCCTTTCCCGGTATCCGTTCTTTCCGGTCAGCAGCCATTCAGGAGACAGAACCTGTGGGATACACAGATCAGGGAAAGTTTCTGAATACCGTGTGGGAGTTTGAGACCTGGTATTCACCGGCCCGGCTTCTTTCCCTTATGTTTACCCTGGAGAATGAAGCCGGAAGAAAGAGGGATCTGCGATGGGGTCCCAGGACACTGGATCTGGATCTTCTTCTCTACGATGATCTGGTTACTTCGGACCCGGAACTTGTGATCCCCCATCCCCTGATGCATGAGAGAGCTTTCGTGCTGGAACCCCTCTGCGAGCTTTCTCCTTATGGGGTGCACCCTCTTTACCAAAGAAGATTTCGTGATCTGCTGGCTGCATTGAAGTAGCCTGATGCAGAATAGCTTTCAGATACTGACTCCGGATTAAAGGACATAAAAATATGAAAGATAAGATGAAACAGGCTCTCAAAGATGGGACCTCGGGAAATGGTGTCGTAAGACGCATCAAAATTTTCATAAAGATATTGATCAGTATCGCTCTGATCGTGACGACCTTGTATCTGTGCGCTCATTTTATGACCTATCAGAGAAATGCCATGAACCAGGTCAACAAATACAGGATCAACCAGGCCTGTATGGTGGTGGATGGCGATGTGGCAGAACAGGTTTTTGTGGCGAAACACAGACACCTGAAAAGTGTGCGGATATATTTCGGCAATGACTATGCGGCCCTCAGCAAGGGCAAGGTACTGCTGTCTGTCGTGGATGAGAAGAGCGGAATCGTTCTTTCCAGAATAAAGAAAGCCATTAAAAAGATTCCCAATTATGACTATGCGGAATTCCATACGGATCTGCAGCTGATCAAGCGGCGCCGCTATATCCTTCGTATTACTACGAAGGGAGCAGAGCCCGGCCAGGGTCCGCTTCTGTTTAACTGGCGGACCAAAGAGAGGGGATTCTCCGGCCATTTGATGTACAATCAGCAGGACATGGAGAAATATACGGTGGCCAAGCTCTACTATCCGGTCATTATTTACCGGCAGTGGGCGGGGCTGATACTGAGCATGCTCTTTATCCTTTTCCTGCTCTGGTTCAAGATTCCTTTGCCGGATCCGGTTACCAGAGTGATGGGATATATCCTTTTCTTTGTCGCTCCGGTATTTACTTTCTGGATCGTAGAGCGGTTTACGGATAATCCCTTAAGAGGTGTGAGTGCACCGGAATTTGCACTGAATATTATTCTTTACTATATGTTTTTCAGCCTCCTCTACGTCATTTTTAACTCCAAGCGCTGGACGGTAGGGGTCGGAATGCTTTTCTGGTATATAGCCGGACTGGCCAATTTTTACGTACTGACATTTAAGGGATCACCGATTGTTCCCTCGGATATGATGTCGGCATCGACCGGTTTTTCCGTGGCCAAGAATTATACCTTTTTCATACAGCCGGTGTTCATATGGAATGCCTTTTTTGTCATGATGTTTACGGTCCTGATCTGGCGGTGTCCGAGTCAGAGGACCAAGGGATGGATTCTGAGAACATCGATCCTGGTGACTGTGATCATTCTCTCTATGGTGATGGCTCATTATGTAGTGGAGCAGAAGACCTTAAAGAGTTTCGGCATCAAGAACAATGTCTGGGACCAGAAGAAAGGTTACGCCAAGAACGGCTTCTTCTTCGGATTTGTCCTGAATATGAATTCTCTGATCCAGGACAAACCGGATAAGTATTCAGCAGACGCTGCAAAAGACATTGCCCACAAGTTCGAGGAAATCTATGCCAACCGGAGCGGAAAGAAGAAGAAAAAGGGCAGGTTGGAGACACCGGACGGGACAGCGCCAAATATTATTGCCATCATGAATGAGGCTTATTCCGACCTGCACGTGGTAGGTGAATTCTCCACCAACAAAGATTACATGCCCTACTTCCACAGTTTGAAGAAGAACACCATCAAAGGGTCTCTCTATATGTCCATTTTCGGATCCGGGACCTGTAATTCTGAATTTGAGTTCCTGACCGGAAATACCATGGCTTTCCTGCAGAGCGGCATCATCGCCTACACACAGATCGTGGATGATACTCTGCCCAACATCACCTATAACCTGAAGGACCAGGGATACGGTGGCAATCTTGCTCTCCATCCGTATCTGGCCACAGGATGGAACCGGCCCAAAGTCTATGAGTACATGGGATTTGATACCTTCTATTCCCAGGATGCTTTCATAAAGCCTCTGATGATCCGCAAATATATCTCGGACCAGTCGGATTTTGAGAAGATTGAAGAGCTCTATGAGAACAGGACGGATCGGGATAAACCTTTCTATCTCTTTAATGTGACCATGCAGAATCACGGAGGATTTGATAAGGTATATCCCAACTTTAAGAACAATATCCTCATCACCGACAGTCATAAGAGCGAACAGGCAGAGCAGTACCTGTCTCTGGTGAAGAAAACGGATGAAGCTCTTGAGGGCCTGGTTAAATATTTCAGCAAGGTGGAAGAACCGACCCTGATCATTATGTTTGGCGATCACCAGCCCTCCGTGGAAAGTATCTTCTATGACGGACTTCTGGGCAACCGGAACTGGAAAGGGGAGAACATTTTCCTTAAGTATCAGACACCGTTTATCATCTGGGCCAATTACGATATCCGGGAAGCCACCATCGGTAAGATGAGTGCCAATTATCTGAGTGCTTACGTCATGAAGGAAGCCGGACTCAAGATCAGCCCCTATCAGCAGTTCCTGCTGGATCTCAGAAAGGATCTTCCGGTGCTGACTGCCATGGGATGTCTGGATAAGAAAGGGAAATATTACGAATCAGCCCTGGATACGCCTTATGCCGATATGGTCAAGGAGTACCAGATCATGCAGTATAATAACCTGATTGACACCAAACATACCGTCCATTCTTTCTTCTACGTGGATAAAGAGTGATGAAAAAGACATTATATGATATGCCTGAGAATTACCTGAATCGTGAGCTCAGCTGGCTGGCTTTTAATGAGCGTGTCCTGGAAGAGGCGGAGAATGAGAATAATCTTCTCTTTGAGAGGATGAAGTTTCTGAGTATCTTTTCCTCCAATCTGGATGAGTTCATTATGGTTCGTGTGGCTACCCTCTACGACCAGGTCCGGGTCGGATACCGGAAAAAGGACCTGTCGGGTATGACTGCTTCCATGCAGCTGAAGGAGATCCATCATCGGATTCGGGGTCTGAAAAAGAGACAATATCGTTTATATAACCGAAAGATAAAAAAAGAGCTGAAGAGAGAAGGGCTGCAGATCAGAAAGCCCGGACATCTGGCAGGGACGGACAGAGACTGGCTGGAGGATTATTACTTAAGGGAGATTGAACCGGTTCTGACGCCCATGGTCATTGACCGGGAGAGGTCTTTCCCCCTGATCCGCAGTCGGGATCTCTGCCTGGGAGTCCTGCTCCGTCTCCCGGGGAAGGAGGAGAACTCTCCTCATGATCTTGCCCTGGTGCCGGTGCCTTCCATCCTGCCCAGAGTAATCCGGCTTCCCGGCGGGAAGACCGATCCTGTCCGGGTAATTTTACTGGAGGATGTGATAGAAATGCATCTTCCCCTGCTTTTCCCGGACTGCAGGATCCGCTGTTCCGGTGCATTCCGCGTCATAAGAAATGCGGATCTGGCTCTGGTAAAGGAGGAGGCCGGTGACCTTCTCCTTGAGATTGAGAAACAACTGAAGGAGAGGGAGCGTGGAGAAGTCATCCGTCTGGAATATGATTCCCGAATGGAACCTTCTCTGATTCGTCGCCTGAAAAAGAGTCTTCTCCTTTCAAAGAAGAGGATACACGGGGTTCCCGGGTCGCCGGATCTTTGCTTTCTGGCGGAGTGCTACCGGATAAAGGGGTTCAGTCATCTGAAAGAGAAACCCTACCAGCCCCGGCTGGCGGCCGGACTGGGAGCGGACAGGGATATGTTTGAGCAGATTCGCCAGAGGGACATCCTCCTGCACCATCCCTATGACAGTTTTGAGCCGGTGGTGGAGTGGATCCGGCAGGCTGCTTCCGACCCCGATGTTCTTGCCATCAAACAGACCTTATACCGGGTCAGTGGCAAAAGCCCTGTGATTGCCGAACTGGAGAAAGCAGCCCGTTTGGGCAAACAGGTGACTGCCCTTGTGGAAATCAAGGCAAGATTTGACGAAAAACAGAACATCAACTGGGCCAGACGTCTGGAGAGAGCGGGAGTCCATGTCCTCTACGGGCCTGCCGATCTCAAGGTTCACTGTAAGGTGACGCTGGTGGTCCGGAGAGAACCATCGGGAATC
>CACXGS010000226.1 GCA_902767195.1 uncultured Lachnospiraceae bacterium
ATCCCAAGATTCTTAAGGCTCGTGTCGATCATGTTCTCGATGTGCTGCTGGCCGCTGATGCCCTTTTCGATCTCCTCCTGAGTTCTCGGCAGGAACTTGGTGGCAACGACAACATCCTCACGCTTTGCAAAGTCCCGGAGGGCACGGCCGACGTACTGCTCGCTGGTGCCGCTCTGATAGGCGATGGCCGTATCATAGAAGTTGACGCCCAGTTCCAGCCCGCGCTTTATGATTTCTCTTGTGTGCTCCTCGTCAATGGTCCAGCTGTGCTGGCCGTGTCCGGAATCACCGAATCCCATGCAGCCCATGCAGATCCTGGAAACATTCAAATCTGAATTGCCAAGCTTCGTATACTTCATATATGAATCGTCTCCTTCCCGATGCTCATTACAGCACCTTGTCAAGCCGGCATCGGATCTCCGCTTCATTCGGACGGTTGATCTGCCTGCCCTTTGCCATCCTCGTATCAAAGACCAGTTTCAGGCTTTCTGCCGTCAGGCGATCTCCAAAGGTTCCATCGTTTTTCATGCCCATGCGCCATGTGCGATTTTCGGGAAATTTGCCATAGCTTTTCTTTCCTTTTTTTGATGGTTGTTTATAGTCGTCCGCCTCTTACTCACCCAGCAGTCTGATCAGGCAGCTGTAAGTGAGTTCATAGACGTTTTGATACATGTAGTTGATCCCTGCTTCCTCCATGGCGGTTTTCTGCTTTTCCGTGACCGCTGTATAAGGGTATATCCCAAACATAAAGGGAAAGAAGGTATAGATGAAATTCTGAATATCTGTCACTCCCATATCCGGGCAGAACTTTTCCAGAAGCAGGCACATCAGATGTATGGAACGTCCGTAGGACTGTTTGAAGACAGTCAGAAGTTCCTGGCGGCTGTTCGCTTCCATGTCATAATTATTCATGGAAAGGAGCTTTAAGAGTTGTTCCCGCCCGGCCAAAGAAGAAGCAATCTTTTCTGATAACTCCGCTTTCGTCATCTCTTCACTGCTGTTCAGTATGGCGGTCAGGTCTTCATTCCAGCGGTCGTATTCCCGCTGAAAAAGGGCCAGAAAAATCTCTTCCTTTGTTTCGAAATAGTTATAGATCGTGGGACGGGAGAAGGATGTGATATTCCCGATCTCCTTGAGAGTAATCTCCCGGAAGCTCATTGTGTGATAGAGCTGCTCACAGGCATTAATGATTTCTTCCCTTTTCCGGGCAATCTGTTCCGGAGTAACTTTTCTCATCTTCCTAACCTCAGTGTTTTTATAAACATTGACACAGTGTCAGCATATAAATTATACGCAGTTGCTGACACTGTGTCAATATACTTTTGTTCGTTTCTTTTCTTTTTTAATGAATCATAATTGTTGATAGAATTGAGAGTGTTAAGAAAAAAGGCCCGGAGGCGTAAATCCTCCGGACCCAAAATATGGATCTGTCCTAAACAGGATGAATATGCCTGAAACCATAAACAGCACGATTATGGTTTCACAGATATTATTAAAGGACACATGATGTTACCGTTCAACGAGCATCTCAATAAATGCATTAATCCTTGTGGAGAGCTGTGCCCTGTCCGAGTCGGAGTAATCCGAAGTGAGAGCAAGATACGGCAGCCCGAGCTCTTCCCTTACAAAGTCGCTGATTTTCTTGGACTCGATCGCATATGTATGGCAAAAGGTAAGTACAATCTCAACAACACCGTCGATGCCGAATTCCTCACATGCCTCCTTAAGGGAGACATACCTTCCCGGATTGGGGCTCATGACCGAGCAGTTCGCCTTGAGCGTCTTTACTGCCATCGCATGGTAGGGATCATCATGTTCATCTACCATTTCACGCATAGTCTTGACACCGTTACAGCTGTCGAATGCCACTACTGAAGCCCCCGCATCTTCAAGCGCATACAGGATCTTATCCCTGACGCCGATGTTCGGACATCCGGTGATCAGAATGCGCGGCTTTTTGGATTTTCCTTTTTTGACGCCCTTTCCTGTGAGAATCGCGCCGTTCTTAAGAGCCTCCTCCTTGATTTTGCGCGCTTTCTCGGCCATCTCATGTACCGTATTGCCCCTGTCAAAAGAGTACCCCGACGCGTCCATTATCTCACAGTATTCACGGATGGAAATTGGGCATGGCTCCAGCTGTCCGATGCTGTACACTTCAAGCATATCCCGGCGCTCCTGGTTGTTGCGGCATATAGCCTCATGCAGTGCCTCCTCTGTGATTTTAACACCGAGAGTTTCCTCCAGTGCGTCTTTGGCACGGTGCATTTCATGAGTCCAGAAAGACTCTGCCTGATCGCTGCTCATGCCCTGCGGCAGCTGCATGATATGAGTCGGACGAAGTTCACCCAGAAACTCAAACATTTTCTTTTTACCGTCGCATGTAGTCTCTGCAATGACCATATCTGTATAATGGAAATACGGACACTTGTCAGAAGCAGCCATGCCAAAGCTCGCCTTTACCATCGGGCATGTGTTCTGGGGAAGGATTTTTTCTCCCTCTATTACTCCGTCCTGTGAAACTGCGCACAGCGTCACCTGAGTCGCGCCGGCTGCTTCGATCAGCTCAACAGGCGTGTAAGAGCAGTAGGTTCCGACAACCTTTTTGCCCTCTTCCTTGAGCTGTTTCATCCTGATGAAGCCCTCTTTTCTGGCCTCGCCGTCCCCTGTCATAATAAACATACAGATATCCTCCACATGGTAAACATAGTAAAGTCAGTATTATTATAACGATTTCCCGAGGATATTAGCTATCGGATAATATAATAGTAAATATGAGAAAAGGTAATATGGCCGTGTTCTCTATCTCCTTGGCTCAGCGTAGATTTATCCTGCTGCCCAGACTATGGCAGTCTCAAATTCTTCCTGCACCATGCGGAGCTGAATC
>CACXGS010000227.1 GCA_902767195.1 uncultured Lachnospiraceae bacterium
CCCCTGTCTATTTTCCCATCTTCATCCAGGATATCCTCACCGAAGGTTTCCAGGATGGCCTGGTAATTGGCAGCCCCGGGCTCCATCAGCTCATGGGCCACCAGATCAGATAAAATGACTGCTCCCTTGAAATCCTCTTTCAGAATCTGCATCACAACGCTTTTTCCGGATCCCACGCCACCGGTTACTCCGATGACTTTAAAGCTGCATTGTTCTTTGTTATTTTGCTTCATACCAGTTATCACCCTGTTCTATGTCAATGGAGAGAGGCACCCTGAGCCTGGCCGCTCCCATCATTTCCTCGGTCAATATTTTCTTTACGGTCTCTATCTCTTCTTTCCTTGTCTCAATCAGAAGTTCATCGTGAATCTGAAGGATCAGTCTGGATGAACATCCTTCTTTCCTGAGCCGGTTGGTTACCCGGATCATGGCAATCTTAATGATGTCAGCGGCTGTTCCCTGAATGGATGAGTTCATCGCCGCTCTCTCACCGAAGCTCCTCTGCATGAAATTGCTGGAGTTAATCTCCGGAATAGGCCGGATTCTCCCGTACAGGGTGCGGACATTACCATGCTCTTTTCCGTAAGCCACGTTGCCGTCCAGATAATTCTTGATACCAGGATAGGTGGCAAAATATCTTTCGATATACTCAGAGGCCTCCTGTCTGGTAATATTGAGATCCTGTCCCAGGCCAAAGGCGCTGATTCCGTAGACAATACCGAAATTCACGGCCTTTGCGCTGCGTCTCAGTGTGGGAGTGACATCCTCGAGAGGCACGCCGAACACCTGGGAAGCTGTGATGGCATGAATGTCCTCGCCGTGATGATAGGCTTCTATCAGGTTCTGATCATTTGCCATATGGGCCAGCACCCTTAATTCAATCTGCGAGTAATCCGCACTGATAAAGACATAACCCTCCTCCGGCACAAAGACTTTGCGGATGGCACGGCCTAAAGGCATGCGGATGGGAATATTCTGCAGATTCGGATCTGAGCTGGACAGCCTTCCGGTGGCTGTCACCTTCTGATTGAAGATGCCGTGAATCTTCCCGTCTTCCCTTATGAAAGCGGACAGTCCGTCAGCATAGGTGGATTTGAGTTTAGTCAGCTGACGGTATTCCAGAACATTTCTCACTATGGGATGGTCCGGGGCCAGTTTATCCAGGATATCCGCACTGGTGGAATATCCGGTTTTCGTTTTTTTGGCGAAGGGCATTTTCATTTTCTCGAAGAGGATGACACCCAGCTGTTTGGGGGAGTTAATGTTAAAGGACTCTCCTGCCTGCTCCCAGATCTCCTCTTCCAGTTCCCGGATCCGGCCGGTCAGGCTGTCTCCATACTCTTTCAGAGCCTCTCTTTCCACGGAAATCCCAATATGTTCCATATCGTAAAGAGAGGGAACCAGGGGTCTTTCGATCTCCTGATAGAGATTCTCCATTTCTTTTTCCTTGAGCCGTTCTCTCAGCAAATCTGCGGTCTCATAGGGGATTTCTGCAAGAAAGGCCGTGATCTGTAAAGCCTGCTCCTGATCCGGTGACAGGACATCATAAAGGTCTTTTTTCCCACAGACTTCTTTCCGTGACAGGAGCACCCTGCCCAGATATTCCCGGGCCAGATCTTCATAGTCGTAATCAGACTGGAGAGGATTGAGCAGGTAGGCCATCAGGCTCACATCTTCAATCTTGTCAGTATAATCCCGGAACCATTCGTCAAAATGCAGCAGGGCTTTGTAATCCAGCACGCAGAGGGTAAGATTCTGCTCAAGCAGATTCCGGATCCGGTCACGGAACCAGTCTTCTGTCAGGAACCCCTGGCAAAAGAGGACTGCATGACGAAGACTCCCTTCCTGCTCAAAAGTCAGAGAAAGAGCCTTTAATGAATCCCTGTTTACATGATCTCCTTTTGAGACCAGGCCAAGACCGGCTCTCCCGGCATCAGCCGCCTGAGCAAAGATCTCTTCCGCCTGGAGGAGTTCAGTGATGACTTCCGTTTCCACCCGGTCACTGTCTTTCTGGCTGTCCTCGAAATAGTGAAAAAGGCTTTTGAGCTCCAGTTCCTTAAAGATCTGATAGGCTTCGCTGGTAAACAGCTTACCGATCTTTGCATCTTTGAACTGGTAGTCCAGCTGGCAGTCCGTCTTTATGGTTGCCAGATCCCGGCTCATGATAGCCTGATCATAGAATTCTCTGAGATTGTTTTTGGCCCTTGCGGGTTTGATCTCATCGATATGATTGTATGCATTCTCAATAGAATGATAAGACTGGATGATTTTGCCGGCTGTTTTTTCTCCGATTCCGGGCACTCCCGGTATATTGTCGGAAGTGTCTCCCATGAGACCTTTCATCTCAATGAATTCTGTGGGAGTAACTCCGTAAAGCTCTTTGACATCCTTTTCCCGGTAGTCTTCGGTCACAGTTTTCCCGCCCCGGGTCTTTGGAATCCGAATCATGACATGGTCAGTGGCCAGCTGAAGGAGATCACGGTCGCCGGAGACAGTAACTACCTCATAGCCCTCCTTCTCCGCATCCACACCGATGGTTCCCAGAATATCGTCCGCCTCGATCCCTGCCTGAGTCACCACAGGAATCTCCATGGATCCCAGTACCTGTTTCATCAGGGGCACCTGCTCCCGCAATTCTTCCGGCATGGGATTTCGGTTTCCCTTGTATTCTTTATACTGTAAATGACGGAAGGTCGGTTCTTTCCGGTCAAAAGCCACCAGAAGGTGAGTGGGCTTCTCTTCCTCCAGGTAACGAAGCATGATATTCAGAAATCCCAGCACGGCATTGGTGTGCAGGCCGCTGGAATTGGTCAGTCCGGGAAGCCCGTAAAAAGCCCTGTTTAATATACTGTGACCATCAATCAACATGATTTTATCAGCCATTGCCATCTCCTCAATTATAAAGAAAAATCTATTGTTATTTAATGCAATAACCACACAATTATACCAGGCAAAGTGGCCAGAACAAGAAAAGCTATGGCAATTGCCTTAGCAGCGACCTCTACATGCTTTCGGAAGAGGATATCATCATAGCGATCCTTGATATCCTCTGCCAGTTCCTTTTGGTAGTCCGCTGTTAAAGGTTCGTTATTTTCCAGCTGCCAGAGGGAAGTGAACATCGTGTAATAAAGTTCCAGCTCCTTCATGCAGCTGTCACATCCTCTGATGTGACTGATAAACTGTTCTGTTTCCTCCGGGCCCAGATCATAATCAATAAATCTTTGGAAATTCGCCTGTGTTTCTCTGCAATCCATCTTTGCCTCCCTGCCTGCCGACAGTTTTTCAGGCCTCCTTTAGAAAAGCGGTATATCCTTTTTCCGCTTCGTAAAGGTCAGCCTTGCTGATTACCTCCCAGGGGGCGTGCATACTCAGTACGGCAACGCCGCTGTCCACCACTTCCATACCGTAAAGGGCAGCGATATAGGCAATGGTTCCGCCGCCGCCAAAATCGACTTTTCCGACTTCCGATGTCTGGAAGGCCACCTTATTCTCATCAAAGATCCGGCGGATATCTGCCAGGTATTCTGCGTTGGCATCATTGGACCCGCTCTTTCCGCCTGATCCGGTATACTTGTTTAATACCAGGCCTTTTCCGAAGTAGGATGTGTTCTTTTTCTCAAAAGCTTCCGGATAGGCCGGGTCATATGCTGCACTGACATCCGAGGAAAGCATCCTGGACCGGGCCAGGCAGCGACGGACGGACAGACTGGAAAAATGACCGCACAGAGACAGGATTTCTGCCACTGCGTTCTCAAAGAACATGGATCGCATTCCGGTTGCGCCTACGCTTCCGATCTCCTCCTTGTCCACCAGCAGGCAGCAGGAAGTCCGTCGGGGTGCCGGTGTTTCCATCATGGCCAGAAAAGAGGGATAGGCACATACTCTGTCATCGTGACCGTAACCCATGATCATACTGCGGTCTAATCCGCAGTCCCTTGCTCTGCCGGCTGGTACTACCTCGATCTCGGCGGACAGAAAATCTTCTTCCTCCATATCATATTTCTCGGAAAGGATCTTCAATATAGCGGCCTTGACTCCGTCCTTATCCCCTTTGCCGTCCTTCTTGTCATCCTCGGATTCCGGCCGGTCAGGACGGCTCCCCACCAGGATATCTAGCTGTTCACCGGGGATTACATCCGCTGCCTTTTTCTGCAGCTGTTTTCTGGAAAGATGAATCAGAAGATCGGTCACATAAACCACCGGGTCTTCCGGGTCTTCTCCCAGAACCACCGGGACTTTGGTGCCGTCCTTCTTTACCACGACTCCGTGCAGAGCCAGGGGCATTGTCACCCACTGATATTTCTTGATGCCACCATAGTAATGAGTGTCCAGATAGGCAAGTTCTGTGTCCTCATAAAGAGGATTCTGTTTAATATCCAGTCTGGGAGAATCTATGTGGGCGCAGAGAATATTCATCCCCTGCTCCATGGCTTCTTCTCCGATGGTGAAGAATGCGATGGTCTTTCCCATTCCCTCAGCATATACTTTATCCCCGGCATGGAGTTCTTTTCCATGGGCGATCAGCTCATCTAAGGAACGATAACCTTTCTTTTCTGCTTCCCGGCGGAAATAATCAGTGCACTCCCTCTCTGTTTTACATGTACTGATAAACTCCTTGTAGGAAGCAGCCAGTTTCTCTACGGCTTTCTCGTCCTCTGCGTTATATCCGAGCCAGACATTTTCTTTTTTCATATTTTTATTTCTCCTCTTAATTTATCTGTATTCTTTTTCTCAATCTTCTACTTCCACCACTTTAAGATCATCCTGTCCCAGGGTCTCCAGATCCATCTCCGGGAGTTCCGGATGCTCTTCTTTCACATCATCGGGGTCAAAGATGACCAGCAGGGTATCCTCATTGACCTCATCCCCCTGCTCGACACAGATCTGTTCCACGGTTCCGCTGATTCTGGAATTGATGGTGGTCTCCATTTTCATCGTCTCAATGATCATAATCGGCTGGTTTTTCTCTACCTGATCGCCTTCCTTTATCATGATCTCGATGACATTTCCGGGAAGGGGTGAACCCAGATGACCCGGATTCCGATGGTCCGTATGGAGCTCACGGTCCGCTTTTACCTCAAAGGCTTTATCGAAGATATGAATCTCTCTCAGGAAACCGTTTACCTCAAATTGCAGAGTACGGTTGCCCTCCTGATCGGGTTCCGACATTTCCACGAACTTAATCTGTGTATCAATACCCGGTTCAATCTGGATGGTAGTCTCTTCTCCCGGCCGCAGTCCGTAGAAATATACATGGCTCTCCAGCTGGGATACATCCGAGTAGGCCTGGAAATGAGCACAGTAATCATCATAGATCCTGGGATACAGAGCATAGCTTACGACCTTCTGCTGCATCACCTTGTCATCGTCCATGATATCAATATAATAGTTCTCCTTCAGATGGGCTGCGATCTTCTCGAAATCCGCATCCGGCAGAAGACTTCCGGGTCTGACAGTAATGGGCTCCATGTCTTTTAGTACGGTTTTCTGCATGGCCTCCGGGAAGCCGTCTTCCGGCTGACCGTACTCACCGCGGAAGAACTGGATGACGGAATTGGGGAAGGAAAGGTTCCTGCCCTTTTCGAGAATGTTCTCTTTGGTCAGTCCGTTCTTAAGCATGAATATGGCCAGGTCTCCGACTGCCTTGGAAGAAGGAGTGGCTTTAATGATATTGCCCATGAGATCGTCGGCGTCCATGTAGAGCTTTTTGACTTCGTCAAACCGTTCCATGGCACCCACTTCCCTGACCTGGGCAGTGAAATTGGAATACTGTCCGCCCGGGATCTCATACTGATAAATCTCCGGATTGGGGGAAACCATATCGCTCTCATAGACTTTGTAGACTTTCCTGGCCTGTTCATAATAGCGGTTAATGACCAGAAGATCCTCTGCGCTCAGGCCGGTATCTCGGGGGGTCCCGTGAAGGGCCTCTACCAGGGCGTTCATGGAAGGCTGACTGGTCAGAGAACTCATAGAACCGATGGCACAGTCGACGATATCCACACCGGCTTCTGCCGCCATCAGATAGGAAGCGATACCGTTGCCGCATGTGTCGTGCATGTGCAGAGCGATAGGCACCTTAAACTCGGACTTCATGGCGGTGATCAGTTCTTTTGCCGCATAGGGCCGAATCAGGGCAGCCATATCCTTGATGGCAATGATATGACATCCCATATCCACCAGCTCCCGCCCTTTCCTCAGGTAGTAGTCTATGGTGTATTTCTTTTCCCTGGGGTTCATGATATCCCCGGTATAGCAGATCGCTCCTTCCACGATCTTGCCGGCTTTGAGGATCTCCTCCACAGGAATCTTTATGTTCTCCATCCAGTTAAGGCTGTCAAAGACTCTGTAGACATCCACGCCAATGTCACTGGACACCTTGATAAATTCCCTGACCACATTGTCCGGATAGGCAGAATAGCCCACCAGATTAGATCCCCGCAGCAGCATCTGGATCAGCACATTGGGCATCCGCTCCCTGAGCAGACGCAGCCGCCTCCAGGGAGATTCTTTCAGGAAACGGTAGGTGGTATCGTAAGTAGCCCCTCCCCAGCATTCCAGGGAAAAAGCATCCTTCAGATAGAGGTTGGATGCCCTGGCAGCACCGGCCAGTTCCTTGGTCCTCATACGGGTGGCCAGCAGGGACTGCTGGGCATCTCTCATAGTGGTATCGGTTATAAATAATTTCTTAGAGCGATAGATCTTTTGGGTATACATCTCCGCCCCTAATCTCAGGAATTCGTCCCGGGATCCCCTGACAGGCTTTGTGTCATCGATGACCGGAACAACTCTGTCATGAAGGTTGGGCTTGGGGCCCGGATTGACATTGACCATCTTATTGGCC
>CACXGS010000228.1 GCA_902767195.1 uncultured Lachnospiraceae bacterium
CTGATCATGATCACGCATAATGAAGAGATCGCGCAAATGGCAGACCGCATCATTCGGATCGAAGACGGCATTGTCGCACGGGAAGGCGGTGGGAGGTATGAGTAATGTCAGAAACCGCAGCTGCATCAATACCATTTGCAGAAATAGTATGGCTGCAAATAAACGCCGTAATCTGATCCTGGCAGCAGCGATCATCCTGACGACTGTGATGATGACGACGCTGCTCACATCAGGCGGAAGTATCATGAATACTGTAGAAAAGGACACGATGTACCAGGTGGGAACGGACAAGCACGCAGGCTTCAAGTTTCTGACGCAGGAGGAGTTTGACCTTCTGTCCGGTGATTCAAAGGTGCATGACCTGTCCTATAACATTATAGTCGGAACCGTACTGAATGATGAGTTGAATGAGGACTATACAGAGATCCGCTATACGACAGAGGATGCTGCCAGAAGCGGATTCAGCATGCCGGAAACCGGCAGGCTCCCTGAAGCACCGGATGAGATCGCGACCTGCACCTCAGTGCTCGATGACTTTGGGCTGCCGTATGAGACAGGCGAGAGCATTCATCTGAAGATCACGAATGGATTCCGTGAGTATGAAGGCGACTTCCGGCTCAGCGGATACTGGCAAAAGCCGGCTGCCACAATGGCGAATCAGATCTATGTTTCAAAGGCATTTCAGGAGTCTTTTGCTCCTGCCTGGAAAGACAAGGACGACAAGGATAAATTTACCGCTGTGAACAGCTTCGCAGGCTCGATCAATCCCGGCTTCAATTTCAGCAGCCGCTATAATATCTCCGGGCAGATGGATGATCTGAAAGACCGCCTTGGATGGGGAGGAGAAGTCAACGACGGCGTGAACTGGGCCTATGCAGGGAATAAGATCGATCCGACGACGGCAGCGATCGTGCTGATCATACTGCTTCTGATTACAGTATCCGGCTATCTGATCATAGGCAATATTTTCTACATATCTGTCTCATCGGATATCCGGCACTACGGGCTTCTGAAGACAGTCGGAACAACAAACAGGCAGCTCAGACATATTGTAGTGAGACAGGCGGCTGCTTTAAGCGCGGTAGCGATACCACTGGGACTGATCGCAGGGTATCTGATCTCGGTCGTTCTTGTGCCGTATATTCTTTCTAATTTCAATGCGGGAAGCGGCGGTGTCACACCGGATATCCGTATATTCGCGGTCAGCGCGATTTTCTCCTGGCTGACGGTGAGAGCAGGCTGCATCAAGCCGTGCAGGATCATTAAGAAGATATCGCCGGTAGAAGCTGTGAGATACAGTGAGTATACGGGAACCGGGCTGAAGGCGAGAAAAAAATCACATAGAGTATCTCCAGCGTCTATGGCCTGGGAGAACCTTAAAAGAAGCAGGCGCAAGACGATTCTTGTAGTACTGTCTCTGGCGCTGAGCGTGATCGTGATCAACGTTACTGTCTCGATCATCTCCAGCTTTGACAGGAACCTGTATGTCAAAAACTTTGCCGCAACAGACTTCACAGTAGCTGACGGATCCATGATAAGTAAGAACTATAAGGATATGGACTATCAGGGAGTGTCAGATTCGGATATAGCAGCCATAAGCAGGATAAATGGTGTGACAGATATCGGAGCTATAAGAATGAGCGAGACATTTCAGCTCATGGAAGGCACTGCGCTTGAACGTATGACGAAGACATACGAGGAACATCCGGACTGGTTTGTTGTGTTTGACGACTTAAGGAATGAAGTCGAGGAGGAGGTCTATAAGACGCATGAGATCATTTCTCATATTTATGGAGTGGATGAATTCCCGTATGAAAATATGGAGATCGATCAGGGGAAGATCGACTGGGATAAGTTCAGTACCGGCAGGTATGTGATCGTATCATCTCCGGTGAAGAGTGGAAATGGGAAAAAGGATGCAAAATATGCCTTCTATCAGATCGGTGAAAAGGCAAAGGTTGTATTTCCTGATGGAACTGAAAACGAGTATGAAGTCATGGCGATCGGGGATATTCCCTATGCCATGGGGCCGGAACATAGTCACGGGCTTGATGTATATTTCACACTCCCGATGGATGAATACCGCAGGCATGTGCCGGAATCTGGCGGAGCAATGAAACTGTTTTTCAATGCAGAAGAAGAAAAAATGGAAGCGGTAGATGCTGCAGTCAGTGAGTACTGCGAAGTCACACAGCCGCAGCTGGGTTACGCATCAAGGATGACATATCTGGATGATTTTGAAGAGTTGGTGAGACTGTTTCTGCTGGTTGGCGGAGCACTGAGCCTGATTCTGACTCTGATAGGTGTTCTGAATTTCATAAACCTGACCATAGCATCGATCAATGAGCGAAGGACAGAGCTGGGCATCCTCAGAGCTGTCGGGATGACCGGAAGACAGATGAAAAATATGCTCAGCATGGAAGGGGTGTTCCACATATGCCTTACATTCGCGCTCGTGCTGACTGTCGGTATGCTTCTGAATCATATACTGGTTCATCTTATTGCAGGGCAGATGATGATGTTCAGCTATAAGTTTGTGATCTGGCCGGTGCTGGCATGCATCCCGGTATTCCTGGTAATCTCTGTGGCCGTGCCGGGAATCGCAATGAAAAAGAATGTGAACATATGAGGCAGCAGCTGCTATAAAAACTGGTGCGTGCATGATTTAAGAAAGATATGCATACGCTTACAGATCATTTACTTTTGTAGTCTGACTCTCAGATCCGCGGTATAATGATAATGTTGCACGAGGTATCTTGACGAAAGGACGATGACATCATGGGGTAAACGGCAAACACTACAATTGAATATATGACAGTATTTACAGGCCTCGTACCGGTTAAAGGTATGAGGTCTTTTTTTCACTGTTTTCCTGCAGACGAATAAAAACGGGGCTGATAGCTGGCCTCGTTTTTTGCGTTTTTGGAGGAAGGACAGATGAAGAAATATATGCTGCGTCCGCGCTGCCGGTCGCCGTAGCCTGCTGGATTCTCGAAAACTTACATCTCGATGAATTCAGGAGGTTACGAAATGAAAATCACATATGAATTTGATAACGGAGACGTGGTCATCGTGGAAGCCAGCGAGAGGATCGGAAAGTGGATCCTGGCAAGCCGCAGAAGAGAGGCATCTGACGACAAGTATCATCACAGATACTGTTATTCGCTGGATGCCGTGAACGACAAGAGTAGCTGGGCCGCATCGAATGAGAATAATCCGGATGAGATCATTGACCGCATGATTGCGCAGATCGAAGAAGAGGCGGACAGGGAGGAAAAGCGCAGACGCTTCCGCAGTGCCATGAAATACCTGACGAAGAAAGAGCAGGATCTGCTC
The DNA here is from genome assembly GCA_902767195.1 of uncultured Lachnospiraceae bacterium. The sequence continues at coordinate 3,337 of CACXGS010000228.1, forward strand.
AATGCCATGATCTACGACAGGAAAACCAGAGCAGACTATGCCAGGGAGCATAAGCTGGACAAATCCACTGTTTACAAGCGTTACAGGACTGCACTGAAAAAAATACAAAATAAAATTTAAGAAACCGGGCAAATTCATACCCACTTTTTGCTCAAAAATGTCCGTTATATGAGAGGGATCTTTACCTCTCGTGCACTTTGACAGTCGAATACACATTCATCAGGTACTTTCTCTTCGGCGTCGGCGAGAGCTGTGAGCATGACGGCGGACTGCGCGATGACCCGTATGGCGAGCGATAAACAGATCCGTCAGAAAGGCAGGCGGCACCTGCCTTGTGCGATGAAAACCGGAGAGGACAATGATACTTCCGTCCAGTCACAGCCCTGCAGGGATGCAGGATCACGCAATGAGGGCGGCTCCGTAAGACCTGCGGAGGGGTTGGACTCCCATGAGGAAGATTAGCCATTTTCCGCCTGATCGTTTCCCATGCATCCGGGATGCCAGGGGCAAATAGGATTGAACGAATGAATTTTAACCGGCGGTGAAGACGCTTTTTTGTGCTGTCACCGCCGGTTTATACATCTTCAATCCGTACCGGATCAGGGAAACGATGTGTATTCGGACTGCGGAAACGGAGGTTGAACGTATGAATGTGAGAAGAGTCAGGCGTGGCGATATCTTCTATGCAGATCTTCCGGAAGAACTTGCCGGAAGTGAGCAGTCAGGCCGCAGGCCAGTTGTGGTCACGCAGAGCAACTGGCTGAACCGGTCATCACCTACGGTGATCATTGCCTGCCTGACAAGCCAGATCAAGAATCCCGATATGGAATGCCACTTCGTGCTTCCCATGTTGAAAGGCCTGCCTTTGCAGACAATGGTGTTGGGGGAACAGCGCTATACGATCAGTAAAAAGAGACTGCTGGATTACCGCTGCCATCTCGGCAGAAGGCTTATGAGGAAAGTCACGAGAGCGATCAGGGCAGCGGAGCGCGAGGATTATGAAGACAAGCCGAAGCGGCGCTGGGGGAAGAAACGGGGTTCTTAACCGGAGCCCTATGTGTCAAGTATGCGAACTCGGAATTCGCACAATTAACGAAGATCGGAGGAACCGTTATGATAATGGAACAGGAATTGAATCTGGATTTGGCAGGAATGATACCGCTTTATATATCCAGCGAAGTGCGGTTCTACAATGTTCAGGACATGATGGAGATGAGCGGATGGAGCGAGAATGTGATCCACAAGCTGTTTAATGATCCGGAGTTTCCGGTAGCAGATCTTGGAAGAGCGAAGATCGTGGAGGCACATGCTCTGATCAGGTATTTTTCTGTCAGAAGGACCAAGGCCGAAAAAAATATCCGGAAGAAGGGAGAACTGAAACATGAACTCAGAGGAAGGATCCGCTAAGAAAAGAGGCAAACGCGGAAACGGATCGATCCGCAAAACCAAGTACGGTACATACGAATACCGCATTTCATATTATGACGAATTCAATAAGAGAAGAGTAAAATCATTTACCTGCGCAACAGTTGATGAATGCGTTGACAGAGCAGAGAAATTCAAAGAAGAGCAAAAACGGAAGAAGACAAGATATGTAAACATGAACGCAACAGTATCCGAGATACTCAGAAATAAGGCGCGTGTAGACTATGAGAAGAATCATACCGGTGAGCAGGGTTATGACAGGACGCTCAGCACAATTGAAATACTGGAAAGAGGCGGCATTGGATATATGAGGATTGCCGACATCCGGCCGCTGCAGATAGAAGAGTATCTCAGTTCTATTACCTATTACTCCAATACGGTGATTGGTAAAATCTACAGTCTTCTGAGGTCGGCCTTTCGGATAGCATATGATGCAAAAATTATTGAATTCAATTACATGCTGATGCCGGAGCTCAGATGCCCGAGATCGGATAAACCAGACAAAAAAGTACGGGCACTGACAGACGAAGAACAAAGAGCGCTGCTTGAAGTTCTGGAGAATCATTCCGTTCAGTATGGAAGAAACGATTATAAGCTGCAGCTTTTGATCGAACTGTACAGTGGCCTGCGTATGGGAGAAATCAATGCGCTCAGACCGGAGAACATCCATCTGAAAAAAGGATACATCCATGTGGAGTCAACTGTATCCAGAGGACTTGATAACCGGCCGTTTATCAAGGCAGGTGCCAAAACCTATGCCGGGACACGTGATGTGCCGATCAGCAGGACCCTAAGGCCGATACTGGAAAAGGCGCTTGCTGACGCAAAGCCGAATCCTTACAGGCTTCTGTTCTATGATTATGGGAAAGACAGTGTTATAGAGACCACTCAGGTGAACTGTTTCTTTCGGAGGGTTACGGAGAAAGCTGGGATACCGATCACCGGGCAGCATGCGCTAAGGCACACATTTGCGACCAGATGCATAGAAGCCGGTGTTCCGGCTGTCGTGCTCAAGAAGTGGCTGGGTCATACGGACATTCATATTACGCTGGACACTTATGCCGATGTCTTTGCGCGCATGGACTTCTCCGCAACCGATAAGTTCGATGATCTGATGGAGAGCATGGAACTTGGGTGGACAACGGAACCATAAACCACGAATTCAATGACAGCATGCGAAGGATAGTCTATAATGGAAATGAACACAACGAAAGAGAGCGATCAATATGGGCAACGAGATCATATTATTTGAGACAGAAGATCAGGCCGTAAAGCTGCAGGTGCCGGTTGAGAATGAGACTGTGTGGCTGAACAGGAACCAGATGGCGGAGCTTTTTGGCAGGGACGTAAAAACAATAGGAAAACATATTAATAATGCCCTCAAAGAGGAACTGGACAACTCAACTGTCGCAAAATTTGCGACAGTTCAAAATGAAGGCGACCGTGAAGTAACCCGCCAGTTGGAATACTACAGCCTTGATATGATTATTTCTGTTGGATATCGCGTCAAATCAAATCGCGGCGTTGAGTTCCGGCGCTGGGCGAATTCAGTCCTGAAGGAATATATCCTAAAAGGCTATGCAGTGAATGACCGCAGGCTCGAACAGCTCGGGCAGATAATCCGGATCATGGATCGGGCTGTGAACCAGCTTGATGCAAAGCAGGTACTTTCTGTTGTTGAGAATTACAGGACGGCTCTGGACCTTCTGGATGATTACGATCATCAGACAATGGAAAAGCCGGAAGGCAATCAGGCTACTTATGTTTTGACATATGAGGAGTGCAGGCGCGTCATAGATGAGATGCGTTTTGCTGCGGAAAGCGATATCTTCGGAAACGAGAAGGATGATTCCTTCAAAGGATCCATAGGCGCGATCTATCAGAGCTTTGGCGGAGCCGATGTCTATCCGACGCTTGAAGAGAAGGCGGCAAATCTTTTGTATTTCGTTACAAAGAACCACAGCTTTTCGGATGGGAATAAGCGAATAGCAGCGACGATGTTTCTGTACTTTCTTGACCGGAATCAGGCGCTGTATACGGATGGTGTAAAGCGGATCGATGACTATACTCTGGTGGCACTTACGATCATGATCGCCGAGTCCCGGCCGGAAGAAAAAGAAATGATGATCAGAGTGATCCTGAACTGCATGTAAAAGATCTGCTCCTTACACAGTATACGTTACGCCTTACGAAATCCCACTGATTTTTGTGAGAAGTAGTGAGGATTCAAAAACGAAAGCCAGTGATTTCAAGGAATACAGGAGGTTCGATTCCTCCCATCTCCACCAGGAACGAAAAAAGGCAACTTACAAGGATATTCAGTGGGCCAGCCAGTAGTTTCTCCTTCAGCATTTTCTTTGAAGAATTGTCATTCGCATTTTCTGAAGGAAAAACTTTAGGAATTC
>CACXGS010000229.1 GCA_902767195.1 uncultured Lachnospiraceae bacterium
ACAGTCCGCCGGTGTACCGTCCACCTGGTAAGCCGCAGTAACTCCCTCCACAGGAAAATCATCCACTTTCTCGACAGTCAGCGGACGCAAAAATGTAATGCGGTGGGACATGGCGCTGCACTGATGCTTCGGTGCTATCACAGTGACTTCCCCGAAGTCTGCCGCCATCTTGGCCAGCAGTTTTATTCCATCTGCCCGGATTCCGTCATCGTTGGTTACTAATATTTTCATTTTCCCTTTCTCCTTCCCTTTCTCCTCTTAGTATACCACAAAGAAAGCATTCTGCTCGCACCAAATCATCTTTCTTGCGATGGTTTCGTGACAGCAGGAAATAATGTGGCTGTCATAGCTGGACTCTCTCCTGGTAAACCAGGGTATCCCCTTCCAGAATCATCAGCTCATCGGCAGGAACCAGAATGGCTCCCTTTCTTAAGATAGCAGCAATGATGATATTGTGTTCCAATTCAATCTTGCGGATCTTTTTCCCGCGAAAGGGGGATGCCGAATCCACCACAGCGGTGATGGTAATCATATCCTCCGACCGGGATACGCCGGAATTCTGAAGACTCGTATATTGCTCCACAAATCCGGCGGAAATAATACCGGTGGGTATGGCTACGGTGCCCACGCCGAGGAAGGTGGTAATGACGGCGAAAATCTTTCCGAGAATTGTAATCGGGTAAATGTCCCCGTATCCCACCGTAAAGATGGTGGACATACTCCACCAGAGACCGGAAAAGGCGTTCTTATAGACATCGGGCTGAGCCCGGTGTTCCACGCCGTACATGCAGAGAGAGGAGGCCACCATCAGCACCATGATGATGAAGATGGAGGATATAAGCTGGTTTCGTTTCTCATAGAGGACGGAGGTAATGACATTGAAGGAGTCATAGTAGGCATTGATCCGGAAGAGATGGAGGATCCTGGCTACCCGCAGAACCCGGAAGACCACAAAGCCTTCCAGGAAGAAAAACGGCAGAATCGTCAGAAGATCCACAATGCCGTCGAAGGAACAGAGGAACTTAAGTCTGGCCTTTCTTTCCGACCGGTCGGGATACAGGTAGCCCGCCGTCCAGATCCTGCAGGCATACTCAATACAGAAAAAGGCCACAGTGATTCCCTCGATAATCCGGAAAAAATCCTGATAGCGTGCCAGTTCATCAAAGGTTCCAAGGATCAGGACAGTAATGTTCAGGATGATTGCCGTAGTAATCATATAATCGCAGAATCTGCTGGCCGAGTCATCCTTCTGGCCGATCTGGATTACATGGAAGATCCTTTTTTTCAAAGTTTCTCTCTCTTCCCGATCGATATGGGGGATTTTGTTTTTGCTGTCCTGATCGTTCATGTCATTTCCTCGCTATCTCTGTGACATATACTCCTCTACAGAAGAGAAAAGTTTCCCCTCCTGGGATGCCATTACCCGAAGGTATTCGTTCTTCTTATTCATAGTCCCGAAGCTTTCGGGCACACATATGGTTCCTTTCAATTTGCGGACCATTTCCAGTCCCTGCTCTAATGCCTCATCGCTGATGGGTTCAAAGCCCCGGGTGGTAATCACCTTCTGGGCCAGGACTCTGGCCACCGGGTAATCCAGGTCATTTTCATGGAGGATACCTGCCGCAAAGGGAATACCCAGTTTCTGCAGTTTTCGGTATACCGGGATTCCTTTTCCCCCACCGCCGATGACTAAGATCTCCGGTTCCCCTTCCACATAGGAGAATTCGATGGAGCCGAACTCCTCCAGATAGTCACCGTTTCTGATATTGTAAAGATCTCTGATATAGTCTCCCTTAAAGATCTCTTCCGGCGGACCGGATTTCTCTACTTTGCCATGGTTGATACAGAGCACGGTGTCTGCGATCTTCTGGGTCAGGTCCAGTTCATGCAGGGACAGAATCACCGCCAGGTTCTTCTGTTTGACCAGGCCTTTCAAAATGGAGAGCAGCTCCAGCTTATGGCTGATATCCAGGAAGGAGGTAGGCTCATCCATGATCAAAAGCTCCGGCTCCTGGCAGATGGCTCTGGCCAGCATAATCCGCTGGGAGTGGCCGTCACTGATGTTGGCAAGGGGCCGGTCCCTGAGGTCCCAGACCTGGACCAGCTTCATGGCATCTTCCACCGCTTTCCAGTCATTTTCAGAGAGGATACCCAGTCTTCCGGTGTAAGGATAACGGCCGGTACTCACGATGTCCATACAGGTCATCAGTTCCGGGCGGACTCTCTCTGTCATAAGGATGGAGACCTTTTTGGCGATCTCCGACTCTTTCATTTTCCCCATGGATTCCTCTCCCAGGTACACGGTACCGGAGAGAATGGAGAGCTGTTTGGTCAGTGTTTTTAATAAGGTAGATTTGCCTGAGCCGTTGGGACCCACCAGGGTCAGAATCTGGCCGGCTCTGACTGCGAATTCTATACCGTCCACGATGACGGTCTTGTCGTAACCTACCGAAAGGGCTTCGGTCCGGATAATAATATCGTTCATCATTCCCTCACCCCTTTCCTAACGTTTCTTGCCCCGGTGCAGCATGATCCAGATGACCACCGGTGCTCCGAAGACTGCTGTCACGGAAGAAATGGACAGCTCTGTGGGGGCAAACATGGTCCTGGCGATCAGGTCGCACAGAAGACAGAAGACCGAACCTCCCAGGAAACCGGCAGGTATGATGATAATAGGCCGGGCTGTTTTAAAGAGGCTCTTGATCAGGTGAGGTACAGCGATGCCGACGAAGGAGATGGGTCCCGCGAAGGCGGTGACACAGGCCGCCAGAACGCTTGATAAAAGGATCAGCTCAACCCGCAGCATCTTGATATTGACACCCATGTTCCTGGCATAGGTCTCTCCTAACTGGTAAGCTCCCATGGGTTTGGACAGGAAGAAGGCAAAGATCATGGACAGAACCACGATTACTGACATCATCTGTACATTTCCCCAGCTGATACCGGAAAAACTACCCATGGACCAGTTATGTAAGTTGACGATATTGGAGTCATCCGCAAAGGTAATGACAAACTCTGTGGCGGCATTACAAATGTATCCGATCATAACACCGCAGATAATCAGAACAGACATGCTCTGAACCTTGCCGGAAATGAGCAGGATCATCCCCATGGAAACAAGGGATCCCACGAAGGCTGCCAGAATCATGGCCAGGGAGCTGACGCCCAGTCCCCGGCTCAGGGAAAAGACCATGAGGAGGGCAACCACCATCTTGGCTCCGGACGATATACCCAGGACAAAGGGTCCGGCAATGGGGTTGGAAAAGAAGGTCTGAAGCAGGAAACCGGCCACAGCCAGGGCTCCTCCCAACAGAACTCCCGCCAGGATCCGGGGCAGGCGGATATCCCAGACGATATGTCCTTTCACCGAGGTGTTCTCGTGGGAGAAGAGGATCTTTGCCACCTGTCCCACGGAGAGATTCACGCTGCCGGCATTGATATTGACAATCAGAAGTACAAACAGAAGAACAAACAAAATCAGAAAACCTATGCTGTATCGAACTCGATTCTTTGTTTCCATAATGCGTATCTCCTGCCTATTTTAACGGGTGGAGGAATTCCAGTTTCTCCGGATCATCCACCTTCTCATGAAATACATTGTAAAGTTCGGTGATCATTCGGGACAGACCGGTGCCCTGCTGGAACATGTTGTGCTCGGTGCACCAGACATTGCCGTTCTTCACTGCCTTAAACTCTTTAAAGCGCTCGCTTTTATCCATCAGCTGGGAAATGTTCTTCAGATCTCCTTCGATGGTGCTGTTGTAGATCAGAATATCCGCGTCCACAGCAGACTCATAAAAGCTCTCCATATCCATATTGGTGGTGGAGAGGGCATTGTCCTCCGCATTCGCTTCCTCCGGCGTCAGGAAATAGGTTCCTCCCGCCAGCTCGATCATTTTCGATATATAATCTCCCGGCTTGTGGACATTGACTTTGCCGGCAGAACTGATATAAAAGTAGGCCACTCGTTTGCCGGTGGGATCATCCACCACCGTCTTATTCAGTTCGTCGATCTGTTCATTAAAGAACTCTTCGGCTTCTTTCTCCTTGCCGGCCAGCAGACCGTAGAGCTTGATCCACTCCATCCGGCCCAGGGGGTGCTCTTCGTAGCTGGAGCGCTCTACCAGAACCGGAATCCCCATCTGCTCCAGCTTCTCCTTAATGGAGGGGCTGTGATAGATCATGGTCGATTCGATGGCCAGGCCACAGTTCTCGTCGACGATCACCTCGAAATCCGGTGCGCTGTATTTGCCTACATAAAACATTTCTTCATTATCCAGAGCTTCCACGACTTCCGGGAAAGACCAGTCACTTTTCTGGGTACTGGTCATGGTGACCATGGACAGGGCGTCAAGCTGACGGAAATAATCCATGGCGGAAGAAGCCGCAAGGTACACGGTACTCAGAGGCTGCCGGATTGGCTTGACGGAATCGTCCAGTCCCTCCGGGACTTCCTTCCCTTCCGGAACCAGGAGAAAATGATCCTCACCGATGGTGATCATGGCATAATCTCCCTCGAAATATTCCACATCAAACTGATTGGCATATTCCAGTGCCATCTTCCCCCTGGACTTCAAACTTTCATAGGATACCGCCTTCTTCTCCGCTTTTCCGCAGCCGGCCAGCAGAATAAGGGCCGCTGCCAGAAGCAGGAACAAAGCCGGCCATCTTTTCATTCTTTTCATCATCGTACTTATCCTGTCTTTCTTTATAATATATTTATTTCCTGTGTTCTATCCCATCATTTTTTATCTATACAGATTCCATGGTATCCATTACTTTTCCTTGATAGTAGAGGAGTCAAAGAGCATGGTATATTCGATCTCATAGGGCTTGCTCATGGCTGTGGTATCCGCAATCACTGCCACCGGCATGTCAAAGAGCTTAACGGGAATCTCAAAGACAGAATGGTCTTCGGTGGTAATGGGATCGATCTTCTTTCCATCCACGATCATGTAATCATAGTTGGAAGAACTCCAGTTAATCTCCGCAGTACAGGCACCGTCTTTCACCGTCAGGGTCAGGGGGGATTCCACCTCAGCACGACCGGTTCCGCCTCCCATGGTCATCTCGATCATATATTCTCCGTCTTTCAGCTTCAGGCTGTCTGCTGTGTGGAGGACACCTTCTGCAAAAGCCTCCTGGGGCAGGGAATCCGCCCGGAAGCAGAGCATACGATTGTACCATTTTCCTTTTCTCTTGCTGAAAGAAGCACATTTTAACCCGTCGTTCAGGGCAGAAACCGGCACCGTAAAGGTATGCTTGCCATTTTTATCTTCCTCAAAGGGAATCCAGTCGGCCTCTTTTGCCTTGGCCGCTTCCAGTCCGCTTCCCATATATACATAAAGATAGCCGGTGCCGCTCATGGTCATAACAGCGGTCATCTCTCCTTTATCTACGGTAAGCTGGCAGTCTGTCACCGGAAACATGGTGGAACTGGTGGCTACTGTTATCGGATATGTCCCGTCTTTCAGACTCGTTCCTGTGATGGGCGTCATGCCGGCCATAACCACTTCATCCACATCGATCATCTCGTCGTCATCCGCCACCAGCTTGCTGTAGTCCACCTCCGTCGTTGCCTCGGCAGGCGCAGCATTCTGTCCGCAGCCGGTCAATGTTGTCATTAACAGAGCCGCCAATAAAACTACCATAATGAATGGTCTGAGGAGGATTCCTGTATTCTTATATCTACGTATCATTTCATTTTCCTCTCTTTCTTCAGGAAAAAGGGTAGTCCGATGATCGAACTACCCTTCCTAATCAGCGTCAATATTATATTATCGAATATCCTGTAAAAATGCAATAAGCTGGTAACTTATTTGCTGATGGCATCTACTGCAGCACCTACATGCTCAACATAGATCTGCTGAATCTCGGGAACCTGTCCAAGTCCTTCCAGAACCGGTGTTACCTCGAAACCTGCAGCCTTGAATGTGCTCAGCCAGGACTCGGGATCATTCTCGTCTGCCATGTCGTTGTTAGCGTGATCGCCTGCAACAACCATCATGTCACGAAGAACAACTTTCTTATATTTGTTGGCATCCTGAACCTTCTTCAGAGTAGTTGCAAGATCAGGCATAGCTCCCTCATGTACAACGCCTACGAAGTAGTTCTCGCCGCCGTTAGCCTTGAGGATCTCTTCCATCTCTGGGTAAACCTTATTCTGCTCATGATCGGTACCATGTCCCATGTAAACAATAGCAGTCTCGCCATCATCATAATCTTTTGTGATGTCAATGAGGATCTTGGCAACAGCAGTCTTATCCTCATCGGAGGTAAGAAGCGGAGCACTGATCTCGATCTTCTCGAAGTCTGCGTTGTACTTAGCCAGTGTAGCTGTAAGCTCATCGTACTCATTACCACTCATCAGGTGAGTCGGAGCAACAACCAGCTGCTTTACACCATTGTCTCTTGCACGCTGAAGTGCCTGCTCTACATTATCGATGGTCTCGCCGAACTTAGCTACGTGATCGATAACGATCTGTGCGGTAAATGCACGACGTACGGACCAATCCGGATATGCTGCTGCGATAGCCTTCTCGATGCCGCCGATGGTAGCAACACGGT
>CACXGS010000230.1 GCA_902767195.1 uncultured Lachnospiraceae bacterium
CCACTGCAACAACTGGTTTACTCATCTCATCCTCCATGTCAAATCAGACAAATTTAATGATTTGCCTAAATTATATTAGATATTCAACAATTTATCAACAAAATTTTTTCCTTCAGGCCCAATAATATCCACCGGTTTCCCCAAAGCCCCGGCAAGGTCGCTGATCGTGAGGTCATCCAGCAGAACTTCCTCACCAGCCCGCAGCACGTTCTCCGGAAGGAACAAAACCTGACCCAGGTCTTTTCCTTTTAGCTGGGCAATGATGTCCTGGCCGGTCATCAGACCGGAGACGGTGATCATTTCCCCGAAAAAGTCATTGCGGATGCAGTATACTTCCACGGACAGCCAGGGACAGCAGTCCATGACTTCCTTCGCCAGCATACAGATGGTGGGATATACCAGTTTCGCTGTGGCGATGGAGACCCTTCTCCTTTTCCCTTTCTCGCCGCCCTCTGCTTCTTGCGCCGGCAGAAACCGTTCTGGTTCTTCGCGCAGCTCTGAAAGCCTTTCTCTGACCTGGTCAATGAGCAGACGGACCATGCCGACTCCGTTTTCCAGTTGTCCGTAGCCCTCATAGTAGTCTGCCTCAGGAATCTCTCTCCCGGCCAGGATAAACCATTCGTCGGAAGCGTGAACAAAAGCTGTCCCCTTTTCTTTTAGAAAATGCTGCTGCCAGGCCAGAATCTGGTCAAGAACCTTCCCGGCGTCTTCTGCATCAAAAGGCTCCAGTTTCTCGAGCTTGTCCCGGAAGCGGGTCAGTCCTACCGGAACCACTGACAGACTTTGCATATAGGGAAGAAAAGCTCCTAAGTCACGAATGGTTCTGTCAAGTTCCGGTCCGTCGTTCAGCCCCTTACAGAGGACCACCTGGGAATTCATCTGAATCCCGGCTTCATAAAACCTCTGTATCTTATCCAGGATATCTCCGGCAAAACGATTGTGAAGCAATCTGCATCGCAGCTGGGGATTAGTGGCATGAACAGAGATATTGATCGGGGAAAGGTGATAGTAGATCAACCGGTCCAGATCCTCATCCTTCATGTTGGTCAGGGTGATATAATTCCCCTGCAGGAAAGACAGCCTTGAATCATCATCTTTAAAATAGAGAGTCTCCCTCATTCCCGGAGGCATCTGATCGATAAAGCAAAAGACGCATTTGTTGCAGCAGCTATGATATTCATCCATGAGAGATGACTCAAAAGCAATGCCCAGATCTTCGTCCTCGTCCTTCTCAATCTCCAGCAGGCAGGTCTCTCCGTCCTTTGTCAGCACCTCGACTTGAAGGAACTCATCTTCCATATAATATTGGTAATCAAATATATCTTTGATATCGCAGCCATTGATTGCGGCTACAGAATCCCCCGGCTCGAGTCCCAGCTCCCAGGCAATACTGTCCGGTGCAACGGCAGCGATTCTGTGATAATGTTTCTCCATGGTCTATTCTCCCGAAAGGGCAGACAAAGCAAAAAAATCTTATCTCTCTTCCATGTATTCTAAGGCAGTGTCAGGCACTTGTCCCTATTCCATATACTCTAAGGTAGTGTCAGGCACTTGTCACTATTCCATATACTCTAAGGCAGTGTCAGGCACTTGTTCCTATTCCATATATTCAAATGCATTTTTAATCCATCGGCAGTTTGAAGACTCATCCACTTCGATCACATCAAAGCGGACCGGCACAAAGTCCGATAACTGTCTTTTCATCCGATAATAATTAAATGCGCTGCAGATCTTATGCTGTTTACGCAGATCTACAGCCTCAGCACCATGGCCGGAACCCCAGCCCCTTCTCGTCTTCACTTCAATCACTGCAAGATAAGGTTCATCGATACCAATCAAATCAATTTCTCCGAACCTGCTGTGAAAATTCTTCTCCAGGATGCGAACCCCCTGCCTCTCCAAAAAAGCAGCGGCGGCAGTCTCTCCAAGCTTGCCGGTCTTCTTTCGCACATCCATATAACTTATTCCATTTCTTTCCAGCAGTCTCTATCCTATCTGTTCCCAGGGGCCAGCCGGGACCCAGGAAGCTGGCTGCTATAATTCTTAATAAAACTTCTTCTGTGAATAGGGCAGGGTCCCAGACGTTCAAGGGCTTCCAGATGTTCCTTCGAACCATATCCCTTATTGGAAGCAAAGCCGTATCCGGGATAGATACTGTCATATTCCACCATCATCCTGTCCCGGAACACCTTGGCCATGATACTCGCCGCACCGATGGATATACTTCTGGCATCCCCATGCACGATGGCAATCTGATCGATACTTACCTGGGGAATCGTCACTGCGTCGTTCAGCAGCAGATCCGGGCAGACACTGAGTCCGGAAATCGCCTGGCGCATGGCCTCATAGGTCGCCTGGAGAATGTTAATCTCATCAATTCTCTCCGGGGCTGCCATGCCAAAGGCGAACGAAACTGCCTCCCGGCTGATCACTTCGTAGAGTTCTTCCCGCTTTTTAGCGGACAGTTTCTTGGAATCGTTAATATAAAGGATCCGGCTGTCCTTGGGCAGAATCACCGCGCCGGCAACCACAGGCCCTGCAAGGGGCCCCCGGCCCACTTCGTCAATCCCACAGATCAGACCCCGGGACTCATATTTCTTCTCAAAATAGCAGAGGGATTCTATCCGGCTCAGCTCTTCTTTATAACGGGCAAGCCTTCTCCTCTCTGCATCCAGCAGCTTCTGCACACCCTTTCTCTCATCTGTCCGGAAACGCTCTATATTTTCCTCAATCTGATCCGGGTCCAGCCCCCGGAACTCTTCCCGAATCTCAGCGATACTTTTCATAGCAGGTCACTCCCCATGTATCGGACTTAAAGATCTATCCTTACTGTATCAATCTACTTTACCGAATTTATTCAAGGGCCAGATTCTAATCCAGACTTTTCCTATAATCTCTGACCGGTTGATTGGCCCCACCTCAGGATACCGGCTGTCGTAACTGACAGGACGGTTGTCACCAAGACAAAAATACTCATCTTCCTTCAGAGTAATGGGTCTTTCCGCATCATGGGCTTCCTCAATAAAATCTGTTATACCATAAACATCCTCTTTCAGCTGACGGCCATCTATGTAGACCAGACCATCCTTAATCTGGACTGTCTCACCCGGCAGGCCGATGATTCGTTTGATGTAGTAGGGATGTTCCCCGTACTCTTCCGGTCCGGGAAAAATGATAATGTCAAACCTTTTAGGATCCGAGAAGCGATAGGATATCTTGTCCATAATCAGATTCTCTCCATCGGTCAGGGTACCTTCCATGGAATCTCCCCTCACAACCGTTCTCTGCCCGACAAAATGCAGAATCAAAAATACCACAAGGCAGACCACTACGATATATATAATCGTGTCAAGAAATTCTTTCAAAACATTTTCCTTTTTCTTTGCCATGTCATGTCCCTCCTATGCTTATTCCTTCCCCGGATCTGTCTGCCAGTCTTCAGGGGTTTCCAGTGAGAGACAACCCAGGCGAAGGGACCGGAAATCTTCCAGCAGCAGTCTGGCTGCCTTATCCAGGTCTGCTTCTCCCCCCTTCATTATACAGCCCCGAGTTTCTGCCACAGCCGCAAGAATATCCATATCGCGGCTGCCGCTTTCCATCTTGAGACCATAACGGTCCTCCATGACGTCAGGATATGTTTCCCTCAGATAATGAATCAGGTGTCCGGCCAGCTCTGTAGTATTCAGGATTTCATCCTTGATCGAGCCAATCAGAGCCAGTCTCATCCCGACCTTCTGGTCCTCAAATTTCGGCCAGAGAATACCGGGAGTATCCAGCAGTTCCACATCTTTATTGATTTTAATCCACTGTTTCCCCTTGGTCACTCCTGGCTTATTACCTGTTTTCGTACAAGCCTTTCCCGCAAAGGAATTGATAAATGTGGACTTGCCCACATTGGGGATTCCTGCGACCATAGCCCTTACCGGCCGGTTTAATATCCCCCTCTTCCTGTCCTTCTCCTTCTTCTCTCTGCAGGCCTCAGCAATCAGTCGCCGAAGCTCTTTCATGCCAGTACCCTTTCTGGAATTCACCTTGGCTACATAGAAGCCCTGTTTCTTATAATACTCCTCCCAGAGGGCAGTGATCTTTGGGTCTGCCATGTCAGCCTTATTGAGAAGGATAATCCTGTATTTATTATTGGCCAGATTGTTAATATCCGGATTCCGGCTGCTCTGAGGCACTCTTGCATCCAGAAGTTCCAGAACTACATCGATAAGCTTGATATTCTCCTGCATCATCCTCCGGGCCTTGGTCATGTGGCCCGGGTACCACTGAAAATGCATCCTGTCTCCTCCTACAATAAGTTTGTGGTGGTTAGGCACCTGACAGCCAGTCAGGACTAACCTTTTATTGCTTAATCTTTCTAGTTTTCAAGCAGTCTCCTGCCTGCAGCTACCTTTTAAAACAGGCCTGATCCGGCCTGTCAATGGGAGGATCTCAGTGTCGCCTTAACGCAGCCGACAAACTTCTCCCTGTCGATATTTCCAATATTGGCCACCCTGGAATCTTCACTGTTATTACAGTTGTCTCCCATCACAAAATATTCATTCTCCTCAAGCTTAATCTCGTAGGCAGCCAGCCCGGCAGAGAGGATCTCCTCATCGAAGAAGCCATCCTGAACCTTCCCATTGATATATAGTTTCCCTTCGTTGATCTGTACGGTCTCTCCCGGCAGGCCAATAACCCGTTTGACGGAGTAGTGAGTGCTCGTGCCATTTTCCAGTTCAATGACAGCTGCGTCTCCCCGTTTGGGATTTCTGAGATGATAATCCAGCTTGCTGACAAGAACCATATCATTGTCATAATAAGAGGGCTGCATGGATTCACCGTGAACCGCAATAATCTGCACACAATAATGAACGAGAAGATAGGCAAGAAGAATCATGAGGATAATCTCTCCTACCCAGAGACCGATATTGCGGATCATGCGGTTTCTTCTTTCGACATAGCGATAATTCTTCATATATTCTTTCTCCCCGGATATTCCAGAATGGAAAAACAGGGCAAGTAATACTTTACTCGCCCCGGTTTCAATCGATACTATTTCACTAACTCTTTGACCTTAGCCTTCTTACC
>CACXGS010000231.1 GCA_902767195.1 uncultured Lachnospiraceae bacterium
ATATGATCCATGTGGTCGGCTGCCATTTCTTTCCGGAGAGAGATCAGATCCTCTCTGGTTCTAACAAATGGCTGCATTACTCCGGTTACTCCATAAGCACCAAGCTGGCTGAGACTCTCCCGGTCCTGGTCTGTCAGGGGCGGAAGAGGGATGGAGACGCCATCGATGGCAATGCTCTTGGCAGGAAGAAGAGTTCCTGTTGTTAGCACAGCTGCCTCATAACCTGCAGCCTGATCATGGCTGTCAGGGCAGCTTTCACTATCCAGGGCTTTTGTCACCCTAAGGCCCAGCTTTCCGTCATCCAGCCTGAGAAGGGAGTCTTTTCCGATATAGGAAAAGATCACATCAGGACAGGGGATGAGGGGAATACAGTCCACAGCTGACCGGTCGGAGACCTGCCGATTCGGATTCCAGGAAGATACAGGGACAAGAAAAACCCGGCCTCCCTCTGTCAGAGGAATCGGGGAAGGAATCCTGCCGATTCGAAGCTCCGGTCCCTGAAGGTCGACCAGGAGGTCCGGAACGATATGGAGCTGTTTTGAGGCGGCACGGAGTTCTCCGAGCCATTCCCGGCATTCTGACAGACTGCGGTGGGAAAGATTCAGACGCATACCGGTCATACCGGCGCGAAACATCTGGATAATAAGATTCCTGTCGGCACAGGCGGGACCAAGAGTGCCATATACGGATAAACGGTTCTTCATAACAACTCCCCCCGATCATGTGATAAGAAGATCTTTCTAATGATAAAGAAGCCGTACTGAAGCTCGCGCTTTCAGTACGGCTTTTTGCATCTTCGATCTTACGATCATACAAGAATTAATTACCTAATACTTTATTGACTGCCTCTTCCACATACTTTTTGGTGACGATCTCAACAGTATCACGGCAGATCATCAGCTCTTCGTTGGTAGGAATCACGTAAGCCTTAGTCTTGGAATCCGGTGTGGAGATCAGGGCTTCTTTGCCGCGAATATTATCCTGTGCAGGATCAATATCGATGCCCAGGTAGCCGAAGCTCTCAAGAACTTTGCGGCGTACGGAAGTGTCGTTCTCACCGATACCGGCTGTGAAGACGATGGCGTCAACACCGTTCATGACTGCAACGTAGCTTCCGATATATTTCACAACGTGGTGACAGAAGGCATCCAGTGCAAGCTGTGCTCTCTCATTGCCGGCTTTTGCTGCATCTCCCAGATCACGGAAGTCAGAGGAAACACCGGAGATACCCAGAACACCGGACTTCTTGTTGATTACCTGCATGGTCTCTTCCAGAGTGAGGTTCTCATTGTTTGCGATGAACTCTACGCAAGTCGGATCCATATCACCGGAACGGGTTCCCATGATCAGTCCCTCTAAAGGAGTCAGACCCATGGAAGTCTCAACACACTTGCCGCCGTCTACTGCGGAGATGGAAGAACCGTTGCCCAGATGGCATACGATTACTTTAAGATCCTTGGGATCCTTGCCCATGATCTCAGCGGTTCTCTGTGCTACGAAGCGGTGAGAGGTTCCGTGGAAACCATAACGGCGCATTCCGTATTTCTCATAATATTCATAGGGAACGGCATAAATGAAAGCCTTCGGTTCCATGGTCTGATGGAATGCTGTATCAAATACACCAACCATAGGAGTGGTGGGAAGGAGTTCCTTGCAGGCACGTACGCCAACCAGTGTGGGCGGATTGTGAAGAGGTGCCAGAGGATTGAGTTCTTCAACAGTATTCAGAACTTCTTCAGTCAGGAGGGTAGAACATGCGAACTTCTCGCCGCCGTGTACCATACGATGTCCGACAGCGTCAATCTCGTCCATGGACTTGAGAACACCATTCTCCGGATCGCAGAGCTGCTTTAATACAAGCTCTACAGCCTCACGATGAGCGGGCATAGGTGCTTCGTATGTGATCTTGTCCTTTCCGGCCGGCTGATAGGTCAAAACGCCGTCGATTCCGATACGCTCACAGAGACCTTTAGCAAGTACGTGCTCTGTGTCAGAGTCGATTACCTGATATTTGCAAGAGGAACTACCACAGTTGATGACTAATACTTTCATAATCTACTTCTCCTTTTTTGTGTTGTTATGTTGGCAAAAGGTCCTGAACGGATACTGCTGCCTGTGTCATTTTAATGATATGCGGAATGCCAAATTCCGCTATTCTAATGATATTATTATAGCAGTCCTGTCCCCTGAAGGAAATAGACTAATTCAACAATGTTACGATTTATTTTGTCAAATATAGAGACAGAATTGACAGTTCGTCACACATTATTGTTACGAATTTAAGAAAAAGCATTTATGATTGAAACAATATTTGTGTTATAGTAGGATATCAGACTGGATAACCGGGAGGGTAAATATGAGAACAGCAGGAATTATTGCGGAGTACAATCCCTTTCATGAGGGGCACCGCTATCATATAGAAGAAACCAGAAGGAAAGGCCGGGCGGATTATGTCATTGCAGTGATGAGCGGTGATTACGTGCAGCGCGGAGAGCCGGCCATTGTTGACAAGTATCTGAGGACGGAGATGGCTCTGAGGGGAGGGGCGGATGCAGTGATTGAACTGCCCTGTGCCTATGCCACCGCCAGTGCCGAACAGTTTGCCCTGGCAGGAGTCCGGCTTTTGGATTCCCTTGGAGTGGTGGATCTCCTCTCTTTCGGCAGTGAATGGGCCGGGGCCGGAGATTATGAAGCTCTGGCAGATATCCTCTGTCAGGAACCGGAAGAGTATAAAGAAAAGCTGAAGGAAGGACTTCGTCAGGGGCTCAGTTTTCCGGCTGCCAGGCAGGAGGCTCTTTCCGGTCTCTTTCCCGGAAAGGAAGAGAGTATTCGAAGATTCCTTCGCCAACCCAATCATATTCTCGGTTTGGAGTATATGAAAGCCCTCCGAAAGGAGAAGTCTCTGATGGAACCTCTTATTATAAGGAGGGACGGGAGCAGTTATCATGAGAGTGAGATTCACGGATCTCACAGCAGTGCCACAGCCGTCAGAAAACAGCTTATGCAGTATCATAATCCCGGAAGAAGGGAGGTGTCGGAAGAGGATGATGAGACAGATCACGGATTAAAGATGGCTCTGGGAGATAATTATGAGCTCTTCCTTTCCCGCTTCGACCGTGGTGATTATGTCACCTGGGATGACCTGATGCCTTTTCTTCGGTATACCTTCCTTTATAAAGGAAATGTTGTGGGAAAATATTTCGGCATGGATGCAGACCTGGCCCGGAGAATTCGAAAGCAGTACCGGCAGGAACTCAGCTGGAGCCAGCTTGTTGATGCTCTTCATGCCCGAAACCGGACGGATACGGCAGTAAAGAGAGCATTGCTTCATGTTGTCCTTCAGATGAAATACGCCCCCTGGCTGGAAGAGGGGAAGGTACTGATTCCCTGTGCCAGGGTTCTGGGGTTCAGGAAAGAGGCGGCACCCCTTCTCAAAAAAATCCGGGAATGTGCCCGGATTCCGGTGATTCAGAAGCCGTCGATTATTAATAAGACATTTATGAGGCATTCCCCGGAGATGCAGCTGATGGACTATGATATTCGGGGAGCAGACCTCTATGAACAGATTGCCGCAGGAAAAAGCAGCAGACCGCCTGTGGCTGAGTTAAGAAAAATTCAAGTAATTCTTTAAAAATTATTAATTATTGTTATATTTCTGTGATATGCTAGAGAATTCTTAAGAATTGCGTTATACTCTGGGAGAGATAGTCTGTTTATTGATAGAAAGTCGGTGATTTATTATGATACAAGCTGGCCTGGTGCTGGAAGGCGGCGGTATGCGCGGTGTGTATACAGCGGGTGTTCTGGAAGCTTTTTTGGAGCAGGACCTGGAATTTTCCTCTGTATACGGTGTCTCTGCCGGAGCCTGCCATGCCTGCTCTTATCTTTCCAAACAGAAAGGACGCGCTGTCAGAGTGGTCCTTGATAACCTGGACGATCCCAGATATTGCAGCTGGAAGAGCTACCTGAAGACAGGAGATCTCTTCGGAGTGGATTTTGCCTATCATGAGATTCCGGATGTACTGGATCCTTTTGACCATGAGACTTTTAAACAGTATCAGGGGAAGTTTTACGCGGTGGTCACCAATCTGGAAACCGGGAAAGCAGAGTATAAGAGGATCCGCGATCTGGCAAAACAGATCTGGGCCATTCGGGCTTCTGCTTCTTTGCCCCTCATTTCCCGAACCATTGCAGTGAACGGCAAATATTACCTGGATGGAGGCATATCTGACAGTATTCCTATCCGCCGTTCCATAGAAGATGGGAATCAGAAAAATGTGGTTGTCCTGACCAGAGACATTTCCTACAGGAAGGAACCTAACTCGGTCATGCCCCTTATGAGGCTTCGCTACAGGCGCTATAAAGAGTTTCTGGATGCGATAGAGACCAGGCATATCCATTACAATGAGGTCTTAAGCTTCCTGGAGGAAGAGGAGAAGGCCGGCAGGGTCTATGTGATCCGCCCCTCTGCAGAAGTGGAAGTGGGTCGGCTGGAGAAGGACCGCACTAAACTGGAAACACTCTATCGTCAGGGCTATGAAGATACCCTGAACCAGATGGACAGCCTGAAAAGCTATCTGGGTATAGAGTAATCCGGTGGATGGAAGAATAAAGAGAGGAAATTAACTATGTTCTTTAGTCTCAGAAAATATCACAGAATTCATTTGACAGGGATCGCAGCCCTCCTTATGCTGTTCCTTCTGATTCTGCCTGTTTCTGTGGGAGCACAGAGTCTGGCAGTCAAAGAGAAAAATATGGTGAAAGCCAGTGACCTGAAGTTCCGGGCTTCCGATTTTGTCTATCAGAGCAAGAGAATCCGTGTTTCCTACAAAGGTATCGTAAAGCCCAGATTCTTTTCCGAGAGCAGCGTGGTGAAAGTGGATGATAACGGTGTGGTCACCGTCCCCTATAATTATGTGGGCGTTTCCTTCGTGAAAGTCATTGTTCCTTCTTCTGACCGTTATAATGTGGCCAGCACCCGTGTGAAAGTCACCGTCAAAAGAAAACACAATATGCTGGAAGCCTACAATCTGGTTAAGGATTATTCCGAAGAGCCCAGAAGCTATTCTCTTGGTGTCCAGACTTACGGGAATCCGAAGATTACTTACAAGAGTGATTCGCTGGGAGTACGCGTTCGGGGCGGCATCGCCACCATCGCCAGGAGATTCTCCGGGACCGCGACCATCACAATTACCGCCAAAGCCTCCGGAATCTATAGCGCGGCAAAAAAAGAAATTACCGTTACCGTTCTTCCCGGGCAGGCAGAGAAACTGTACCAGGCGGCAAGGAGCCAGATTGGCATATCCGGCCACGGCAAGAACCGGACAAAATACGGACGTTTTACAGGACAGAACGGCCAGGCCTGGTGCGCATCCTTTGTAGCCTGGTGTGCCAGAAAAGCAGGGATCCAATCCAGAAGACCCAGTCAGCGTTCCGTCGTTCCAAGGACGGCATCCACTCTGGCCATGTGTGAATACTCCACCAATTTCCGTTACTGGGGTAAGTATTCCATGCACAATATCAAGAAGGGAGACGTCATCTTTTTCTCCCGTGTCAGCAAGGCCTACGCTATTGACGGCCACAAGAAAGTGTGCCATGTAGGTATTGTGGAATCTGCCAATTCTGTTACCAATAAGATTACTGTGATCGAAGGCAATTCCACTGGCGACAGTGTCCGGAGAAGAAAATACTCCGTCGATGTAAAAACAGGAAAAGCCGGAAGCCGTTTCTTCTGCGGTTACATCAGTGTAAGATAGTTCAATAGCATTTGCATAATAATAACAATCCCCCGGGCCGGTATCGGCTCGGGGGAATTGTATATATTTATTATTTCTTTTCAATCTCGTCTACAATGCACCGGTCTCCTCCCTCCGTATATCGGAGAATAACCTCATCTCCCTCTTCCAGGAGAATGGCTTCCAGATGGGTGCTCAGATTCACATCGTAGATCGTATCCGAATCCTTTAACAGAATATAGTAATGGGTATTGCCCTCCACGACAGCCTGGGCAATTCTGGCGATGACACCGGCTGCAGTTTTCTCTTCGGCGCTTTTGTCATCTGCCGAGGGATAACCGCCGGATTTCAGCAGGTTCCGGTAATTCTTCTCGCATTCACTGATCTCGTCCCCGGTGGAGACAAGCTGGGAATCCTGAACATTGACCATGGCGTATTTCTTGACCAGACCGGAATTGTCTTTTAAAGCCATGAAATAAGTAGGCTGCCCGTCAATGTTCAAAAGAATGGGGAAGGTGGCGCGGTAGCCAAGATTCTGGACCTTTCCTTCCGCGGAAGTCATGGCGGAATCCTCGATGGAGCCTTCAATCTCGTAATATTTGGTCTCCATGGTTCTCTGGTTCATCAGGACGAAGCCCACATTGGACTGGTCGCTGGTGATGGATGTTACGCCGGTGTAGACCCAGACGTCATCGTTGAGAGCCAGGTAATTGTAGCCGTTGGTGGTGGTCAGGCAGTCTCTCTGTCCCAGGATACTGTTGATGTATCCGTGTTTCAGACAGCCGTAGTAATTATACAGACGGATCAGCATGCCTGCCGAGTATACTCTGTCCACCCAGGCGGGAACATCTTCCACATTGTAATC
>CACXGS010000232.1 GCA_902767195.1 uncultured Lachnospiraceae bacterium
AGGCAGTTTCAAGGGGAATACATACATCAGGGAAGTATATATCAACGATCATATTTCTGCTCTTTCAGGGGATGTTTTCAAAGACTGTACGAATTTGAGAAAAGTTCAACTCTCAAATGCCATCTCAACATTTACTGCTTCTGCGTTTTCAGGATGCAAAGAATTAAGAGAAATCAATATTCCGGACAGCATGACGGAAGTGCCCAGAGGACTTCTCAAAGATGCTCCGCTTACTTCACTTCACATAGGGAAAGGCGCAGAACGAATAAGTCCGGATGCATTCTATAAGGGAGATGCAGACTTTACCACCGGTATTTATCACAAGGCCAGATCCATAGAAAGCCTGACTATAGACGATGAAAATAATACTTTTGCCGTGTCAGGAACAATACTCATGTCAAAGGACAGAACAATCATTTGTACTGATTTGGGGGATCCCGTAGTCCTTGATGTGCCTGAAGGTGTAACTGAGATCGGGCCTATGGCATATGACCGCTCAGGTTCATTGGAAAGTGTCCGTTTCCCGTCAACTCTCAAAGTAATAGGAGAGAAAGCATTTGCAGGAACGAGACTTACAGAAGCAGATTTCCCTGATTCTATGGAAGTGATCGGAAGTCAGGCTTTCAGCTTCTGCAGAGGATTGAAAGAAGTGGCCTTTAATGATGGGTTGAAGGTTATCGGTCAGCAGGCTTTCGAAGGCTGTCCGATAGAAGATGTATTTATACCTTCATCTGTTGAACAGCTGGGAGCTGACAGTTTCCTGGCAATATCTTCTTTCCCCGGTAAGATAAATCAGAACTTCAGAGTGGACAGTTCCAATGCCTGGGTACTTACAGACGGAATTGCACTGTATCAGAGAGAAGAGAATGGTTTGAGGCTTTTAAAGGCATATGGGTCTGAGCTCAGAGTGGATCCTTCCGACAATTCGGGAAGCCCTGCAGAGTATTCTGTTGCTGAAGGTACGACGGTAATAGGTGCACGCGCATTTGCAAAATGCGACAATCTTTCGTCCGTACTTTTGCCTGACAGCGTGCAGTCTATTGAAGATTTGTCCTTTACGGGTTGTACTGCACTTAATGAAATAGCTATTCCTGAAGGATGCACAGAGGTATCTCCGAAGGCATTTTTCGCAACAAATATCAACGTAATAAGAAAGTGAGGATAGGAAAATGGAAAGAACACCTGTTGATTCATCAAACATCATCAGCGTCGGATATGATCCGGAGCAACAGATATTGGAAGTAGAGTTCAAAGGCGGTGTGGTGTATCAGTATCCATATTTCCCGGAGGAAATGTGGTGGGAGTTTGAAATGGCACCTTCTAAAGGAAAATACTTCGCATCTCAGGTAATGCCCAGGTTTAAGGATTTAGGATACAGAGTACAGTAACATGCAGTGGATCATTTGTTTTATCATTTCAATAATTATACTGGCAGCGACGGTTATTTCAGCGTTTAGAAGGCTGAAAGCATACAAATCATCTCAGGTATTAAAGCCGATGAATATCCTCTTCAGCGGGATGTTTTTGGCTGTCTTTACGGCTGTTCTGCCAATAGTCAATAATATGTTTTCAGGAGAGCCGATGGTGCTCCTCAAAACTGTCGTTTTCAGTGTACTCCAGACAGTTCAGGTATTCACAGTCAACGTTGGGGCAGACTACATTCTGGATAATATCGGCGGAGCAAATATGGCATGGGGCGGAGTATACTCGGTATATATGACTGTACTGTTCTTTATGGCACCGCTGCTGACTTTCGGATTTTTGGTTTCTTTGCTGAAGAACTTCTTCTCCGGAATAAGGTATCTGTTTCATTATAATAAGGACGTATACGTCTTTTCTGAGCTTAATCAGAAAGCCATTACCCTGGCAAGTGATATCAAGAAGAACCATGGTAAAGCCTTGATGGTTTTCACAGGTGTAGATACCGAAGAGGAAAGTGAGAGAACAGAGTCTGCCAAAGAACTTGGAGCTATCATTTTTCACCGGGATCTTCTTTCGTTTAACTTTCAGAGGCACAGCAGGGACGCTGAATTATTTTTCTTTATTATCGGTGAAAATGAAGCTGAAAATGTGATTCAGGGACTGGACCTGATAGCGCAGTACAGGGAGCGCGAAAATACTGAACTTTATATCTTTTCTGCAGGGGCAGAGGGAGAACTTCTGTTGTCGAATGTGGATAAAGGTCATATCAAAGTGCGCAGGGTAAACGAGATACGTTCACTCATATATGGTTTTCTCTTTGAGCATGGACATGTTCTGTTCGAAAACGCAGTAAAAGTATCAGAAGGCGAAAGAAGAATCACAGCGGTTGTGGCCGGTTTGGGGAAATACGGTACTGAGGCAGTTAAGGCATTGTCATGGTATTGCCAGATGACTGGATACACAGCACATATACATGCATTTGATCTTGATCCAATGGCAGAGAATCACTTCGCTGCAGAATGTCCGGAACTGATGTCGGAGAGATATAACGGTGTATTCGTACCGGGACAAAGCAGCCACAAGATCGTAATTCATTCCGGAGTGGATGTGACGACAAAAACTTTTTCGGATGTCCTATCATCTATCGAAGGAATATCATTTGTGCTGGTTTGTCTTGGAAGCGACCAGGAGAATATCAAGCAGGCTGCTAACATAAGGATGCTCTGCGAACGTTCAGACATGCACCCCGATATCAGTACGATTGTTTACGATCCTCAGGAAAAAGAACTGTTGACCGGCCTTACCAATTACAGGGGTCAGGAATACATGATCGATGCTATAGGAGACTTTGAAACCATGTATTCAGAATCGGTCATTATGAACA
>CACXGS010000233.1 GCA_902767195.1 uncultured Lachnospiraceae bacterium
GTTTTCTACGGAAGAGGATGCGATTTCATATCAGAGAAATTTTGAAAAAGGAATGGTGGAGCAGCAGCCTGACGGTACATACCTGTACACAGGATCCTTTGTTGTGTCACAAAAGGAACGCTATGATTCTAAATGGGATCTTGCAGATGCTATCGACTATTATGCCAAACAAGCTGTTTCCCGACTGTACTTTGATATTTCCGATGAAGCTACCTATCTTACGTTGACGGATGACGTTTTGGAAGCGAATAAGAATCTCAGAACTCTGGAGCTGGAACGCAGTATCGTGATTTTTGCAGATGGGGAGCGAGAAAAGCTTACTGCATTGAAGGATGCCCTTCCTATAATCAACGATAAACCTTATGCGACTATAATGCCCGGTGCTGGCAGGCAGTCAAGAACCGGGTTCGAAGGGTTCCAATTTGTTCGAGATAAATATCAGTGTGACTCTTTCTCTGTGCAGATTACGGACTGTGAAGGAAAAACATTCAGTATAGAATACGGGAAAGATGTCGGCGCACAATTAAAGGCCGGCGGATGTGCAACAGGTGTTGTGACAATTACGGAGAAAAACATATATGGAGATCAGAACGAATATCAGGCGGTATTCGTAAATGATGGAGATATCACTGCATCCGTAGATATAGACTGTTATGTTGATGGAAAGAAATCCAAAACGGTTTCCGTTACAAAAGAGTCTGCTGATACTGTTATTGAGGCTGAAGCATTTTCCATTTCTGCTGTGAAGGATGCCTTGGATCCATATGATTTAATCTTGATAAAAACACCAGATCATTCAACTGCTTATTATGCGGCGGATCAGCTCATTCCGGATGTTTGGTCGAAACCTGGAGAGTATAGCATAAAAGTAGTGAATCGCCTTGGACATTGCTTTAGTTTCCAGGTTTCTGTGGATGAATCAGAATTTATCACTATAGCTTTCAGAGGAGAGGGAACAGAGGATATTTCCGATTTGCTGGTCAAACAGGGGCAGGTCGATTTAGAACTACCCGTGCCGGAGCGATACGGATATGATTTCGCTGGCTATGTGGATTCTGATGGCAACGTATACCAGAATAGTATTTCTACCGTTACTTTCGAGGAATCAGTAGTTCTTGAATCAATTTGGAAAGCCAAGCAATATACGATTTTGTTTAAGGATCCAGATGGAAAAGTTATTTCAAGTCGCAAAGTGGATTTCGGCAAGGAAATTGATCTTCCTGTTCCGGATACTGATGATGAGAATGAATTCACTGGCTGGCAGGAAGAGGGACGGACGCTTGAAGACAACAAATATCGGCTCACTAAGGAGAATGATGTTGTATTGACAGCAGTCCAAAGAGTCAAAGTGACCGAAGAAACAGAAACGGAGAGTGCTGAAGAAGACCGATCAGACGATGAGAAAAAAGGATCCAAAAGAAATGTATCCGGATGGATATTCATTATGCTTTTGATGGTGGCCGGGGGCATATACGTGGCATATAGGGTCAAAGGATCGAACAATTCTTTTAAGAAACTGATTTCAGAGAAGAAAGACGGTTTAATAAATAAGGGTGACCAGCGTAAGCAGGCGGCTCGTGACAACTTAGATGGAGGACTGGAGGCAGGTTCAGATGAAGAAAATGAAGAAGATATTAAATAGGATATCTGCACTTGTACTCATAGCTGCTTTACTCACATCTTCCCTGAGCGGCTGCGGAAGGACAGACGGTGAGATTTCTGCAGAGTCTTCGACTACGCCAATAAGTACCGCAGAGATAGCTGAGGCAATTACTCAGGAGATTATTCAGGAAGCAGAGAGTCCGATAGCGGCTGTTGAGACTTCTTCGCCAGAAATTGAGGATAATATCGTTCCGCTTGAAAATCGTATATCTGATGACTGGCACGATTATATTGGTGACCTTGATACATTCGTTTATGGTGCACTGGTAAGCGAATATCAGTTGGCTTATAAAACATTTAATGCTGTCATAACGCTTCCTGATGATTCTGAGATTTATGGAATTGGCTATACGGACTATTCAAGTTATTTTGAGCGTGAAGACGGAGAGGGAGGGTATTTTCCCGCTGGATTCCTGGCATTGATAGGAGAACCTGAAATCCCTGAAGGACTGTCAGAATCGGGCATTGAGATTATCAATCTCGATAATCCGGACAGTGAATACCAATTCGTCTATGCTTATGATACAGAGCCTTTCCTTGAGCACTGTGTAATATGGAATCAATATCTCCGATATGGAATAGATGCCAACCAGCACATAACATATATGACGCAGGACTATGAACGCGGTATATGTGATGAAGGACTTGGCTCCCTCTATTCTTACGATGAGCGTCGGGTTGTCTTTGAGTCAGATCTTGGTAACTATCAGGATGTTAATGGAGAATCGCTGTACGGTTCGATTGATTTTGCAGAAATCCAGGCAGAAGTCAACCGGATTCTGGAAGAGCAGGACTTTAATTTTGCTGATGTAGATGTAGAAACAACACTCTATCAGGCAAAGGATGCCATGAGGTCATATCTGCTTTCGTTGCAGGAAGAGACCTTTATGGGGTGCAGGGTCGAAGAGCTTTTGGCAATTTCCGAAACTCTTGATCCCAAA
>CACXGS010000234.1 GCA_902767195.1 uncultured Lachnospiraceae bacterium
GAGAGACCCTATAAGAAAGATATTGCCAAATACGTTATGATGCCGGGTAATGCCATCCGTCGTCATCCCTTTGTGGAGGAGAGAACACGGCGGCTGACAGAACTGGCCAATCATTGTGAGTTTAACCGGGTGGAGATGGGAGATACCTCTCTTGGAATTATCACAGGATCTACCAGTTACCAGTATGCCAAAGAGGTATTTGGAGATAAGGCCAGTATCCTGAAGATCGGCATGTCCAATCCCCTGCCGGATCAGCTGATTCTTGATTTTGCCGGCAAAGTGGACAAGCTGGTGATCATAGAAGAGCTGGATCCCATTATGGAGAACCACTGCAAAGCGCTGGGACTTGAAGTGACAGGGAAAGACATTCTTCCCATGGAAGGAGAGTACTCCCAGAATCTGATTGCGGAGAAACTGGGAATGGAAGTTCCTAAGACCACCAGTCTTGAGGAAGCCCTTCCGGGCAGACCGCCCATGATGTGTTCCGGATGTCCTCATCGGGGAATATTCTATACATTATCCAAAAACAAGGTGACGGTATTCGGAGATATCGGCTGTTATACCCTGGGAGCAGTACCTCCCCTGGCTGCCATTGACACTACTCTTTGTATGGGTGCGTCCGTCAGCGGTATCCACGGCTATAACAAAGCTCTGGGTGAGGAAAAGGCCGGAAAGACAGTGGCTGTGATCGGAGATTCCACCTTTATGCACTCCGGCATGACCGGTCTGGCCAATATCGCCTACAATCAGAGCAATTCCACGGTCATCATCCTGGATAATTCCATCACAGGAATGACAGGACATCAGCAGAATCCTACCACCGGATATAATATAAAAGGAGATCCTGCAGGAAAGATCAACCTGGAGGCTCTCTGCCGGGCTATGGGATTCAACAGAGTCCGGGTAGTGGACCCCTACGATCTGTCTGAGTGTGAACAGGCACTGAAAGAAGAGCTGGCTGCTCCGGAAGCATCCGTGATTATCAGCCGTCGTCCCTGTGTCCTGCTCAAATATGTCAAGAATAATCCGCCTCTTCATGTGGATTCGGAGAAATGTGTCGGATGTCGTTCCTGCATGAGGCTTGGATGTCCATCCATCAGCTTCAGGAACAAGAAGGCGGTTGTGGATGAAACCTTATGTGTAGGCTGCGGCGTCTGCCGTCAGCTGTGCCGTTTTGATGCATTACAGGGTTAAGGAGGTAGAGATCAATGACCAAAAATATTATGATTGTCGGCGTAGGCGGACAGGGATCCCTCCTTGCCAGCAAATTACTCGGTTATCTTCTGCTGACCGAGGGATATGACGTGAAAGTTTCCGAGGTTCACGGCATGAGCCAGCGGGGTGGAAGCGTGGTGACCTATGTCAGATTCGGAGAGAAGGTATATTCTCCTATCATTGACAGGGGAGAGTCTGATTTTATCGTTTCCTTTGAGAAACTGGAAGCAGCCCGCTATCTGGAATACTTAAAGCCGGGTGGAAGAATCGTGGTAAATACCCAGCAGATCGATCCCATGCCTGTCATCACAGGCGCGGCCTCTTATCCGGAGGATCTGATCGGAAAGATGAAAGAGCTTGGTATCGCCGTTGATGCCATGGACTGTCTTTCCCTGGCCAATGAAGCCGGATCCGCTAAGGCGGTGAATATCGTATTGATGGGAAGACTGTCCCGCTACTTTGACATTCCGGTAGAGAAATGGAAAAAGGCGATTGAAGACTGTGTTCCGGAAAAATTTAAAGAGCTGAATCTTAAAGCATTTGACCTCGGCAGAGAAGGGGAATAGGTTCATGGGTTTATTGGATAAAGTAAGTGGTTTTATGAATGATGCCGGGAGAAAGACCCAGGATTTCACGGAGAGGACACGGCTGCAGAATGAGGCCGGAGAGATCCGTGAAAGAATGGACAAGGCATTTTCCGAGCTTGGTTCCCTGTATTACGGCAAACATGCAGATGATCCGGAACCTGAGATGAAGGAATGTGTAGACCGGCTGACTCATTTGAAGGAAAGGCTCAACGAGATTGAAGACCGTCTTCGTATTCTGAAAAGGGAAGTAATCTGCCCTGTTTGCGGAAAATCTGTGGATGCCGGCTATGCATTTTGCAGTGAATGCGGGAATCCCCTTCCCAGACAAAAGGGGAAGCAGTGCTCCAGATGCGGGGCTCCTGCAGACCCGGCGGCTTCTTTTTGCATGCATTGCGGGGCACCTCTTGGGGAAGCGGAACCTGAGCTTCCGGTCCCTGTAAAATGTTGTCCAAAGTGCGGCGGCGAGATCAAGGATACAGACCGTTTCTGTATGATGTGCGGATGTAATCTTGAGTCCGCCCTATCTGAGATTCCGGAAGCAGAGATTCCGGTGGAAGAAGCGGAGACTCCGGAAATGGAAAGTCCGGTGGAACCGGCAGAGGTTCCCAATCCCCCTGTGACAGATGATGTCACAGAAAAGGAAGAGAGACCGTCGGGCTTTTTAAGAGCACCTACATGGGAAATGCTTGATGCTAAGGAAGAAACAGAGATTCCAATGGAAGAGGATGAGATTCCGGAAGCAGAGAGCCCGGTGGAAGAAGCAGAGGATCCGGAGATGGAGAGCCCGGCGGAAGAAATTGAGACCCCGGAGATGGAGAGTCCGGCGGAAGAAGCAGAGCTGCCGGAGATGGAGAGTCCGGTGGAAGAAATTGAGACCCCGGAGATGGAGCTGCCGGCGGAAGAAGCAGAGCTGCCGGAGATGGAGACCCCATCGGAAGATACAAACAGCTCTGAAGAAGAGTGGGAGCCGGAATGGGAACTGGTTTCCGGCGGATCTGTTGAAGAAGACAATAAAGGCAGCAAACTCTGTCCGAATTGCGGCAGTCCCATCCAGGAGGGCTACCTCTTCTGCCTGAACTGCGGTGTGCGTATTGAGACGGATTCCGGGGAAAGTAAGGCTGAGGAAGAGCCGGAATTCATTGTGGAGGAGAATCCTCCGGCAGAGCCTGCAGCTGTCCGTAAAGTATGTCCTGAATGCGGCGCAGAGGTGGAAGAGGATTACCGTTTCTGCCTGAATTGCGGACAGAAGTTGTAGGGCTTACGCCTTTCAGATGTTTTTGGCTGATGTGATATTTGGAGAATACTATGATTTGTCCGAAATGTGGTAATCAGGTTAATAAGAATGCACAATTCTGTTCCAGGTGCGGATATTCTTTCCATGAAACAAAAGAGAACAATTCCGGAAGGGTGATTCTCATTGCAGTCTTAGTGCCGGTCATTGTCGTTGCGTTGGTGATGGCGGGATGGTTTCTTCGTCAGGGAATCAAACCGGATCCCGAAGATGGTTCGACAGCAGAAAATGCAACAAAGACAGAAGCGGATACCGGGACTGCAACGGAACAGGAGACCGTATCGACAACCGAGACAACGACGCAGGCAACCACTGCGGCAACGACGGCTGCAACGACGGCAGCTACAACAGAGGCAACGACAGCGTCTGAGGAGGAAAGATTAACAGAAGCCCTGAAGTATTGTGATAACAGGTATCCGGATTATGATGCCCATAATTATCCCAGCGATTTTCACAAAATGACCAGTGATGACGGGACTTTCTCTTTTTCCTATCCCAAGTTTCTATTCAATAACAGGTCCGTGGAGATTGACGATGACCGGATTGTGTACCGTTTCTGGTTCAATGACGGGTCCGGTGAGGAGTGCTCTCTCCTTTATGAGAGATATGATGATCCGGGTAATTCAAAGAAGATTGTGAAGCGGATCCATAAAGACAAGATTGCTGACATGTATGAAAAGGATCTTTATGCCCCCTCCTTCGAGAGAAAGAGAGATGGAAAGGTCTATCATACCGCAGTAGCGGCAGGTTACGCAGACTCCTCGGAAGAGAGGGGGATATACACATTAATCTGTAACGACGGAAAGAGTACCTATATCATGGAATTCCGGCATCCCACAAACGGTGTCAGAGATCAGCATAATCACAAGGATTATATTATTGACACGATATACAGGCACTGTTCTTTCTCAATCACTACGCTGAAAGCAGAGACCTACGAAGAGTTTAAGCGCGATCCGGATCGATGAAGTAATAATCTGGCATTCTCCCCCAGGATCATATCCTGTTCCCGGGGGGTGAATGCCATATTTTTTACTTTGTTTACGTACTCCTTCTGGGAGCTCCAGGGGGAGTCGGTGGCGAAAAGAATCCGGTCTGTCCCATGTTTTCGGGAGATTCTTACTACATCCTCATCGGAAAGATTGAAAGAGCGGATGGGTTTCTCTTCCATGCCCGGCCGGGGAGTGATATCTCCCAGGGAAAAGGCCAGGTCAAACCATACCGGAGCGCCTGCGAGGTATTTTTCCACCATATCCCAGCAGCCCCAGTTGCCAAAGTGGGCGAGGACCATTTTCTTCGGACCGATTTTGTCGATGACAGTAAGAATCTGGTCTGTGGAGGCATAATTATGATCATAAATTCCGATATCGATGCCGGCATGGGTAAGGATTACAAGATCCTCCATGGCGGCTGCTTCTATGATCCGGAGCATGGGGGTGTCATCCAGGTCGATGCCGAAGTAGGCAGGGTGCAGCTTGATTCCTGCAATGCCTGCCCGTGCCAGGCGGCGTATTTCTCCCTGAATATCTTCATAGTCCGGATGGATCCCTCCGAATGCGACGATCCCCTTTTCGAGTAGTTCTTCCCTCTGTTCTATGTAGGAAGAATTGATCTTCTCCACCTGCCCGACATCGGTAATGACAGGGAGATGGACAGAGTAATCAACGCCTGCTTCTTTCATGGAGTCAAGAAGTCCCTCCATGCTTCCGTCGGAAAAAGGCGCGATTCTTGCTCTCCTGGAGAGGAGATCGATCACTCTGGAACTGATCCGGGAGGGAAAGGTATGGGTGTGAAAATCAATGATCATTTTTATTCCTCTGTATACTCTATCGATAGGACTTAGCCAGCTTTTCAAACTGTTCCATGGAACGTTCAACCCGTTCTGTGGGAACACAGTAGGAGATTCTGGTATGGCCGGGACATCCGAAACCGATGCCCGGTACGATCAGCAGATTATAGTCAAGTTTGGCTCTCTCGCAGAAAGCTACATCGTCATCAATGATGGTTCTGGGGAATATGTAAAATGTCCCGCCGGGTTCCACCACATGGTAACCCATGGAACGAAGGCCTTCCGTCAGCAGATTTTTATTCTTCTCATAGATACTGATATCGCCTGTCTCCATGGCACAGTGGGCGCAGACTCTCTGGAAAAGGCCGGGGGCGCAGACATAGCCCAGAGAACGTCCTGCTCCGGCGATGGCCGCATAGACAAGCTGGGATTCCTCCGCTTCATCCGGCACCAGAACATATCCCAGCCGCTCTCCGGGGAGAGAGAGGGATTTGGACCAGGAATAGCAGACCAGAGTATTGTTATAATATTTAGTCAGGAAAGGAACTTCCACTCCGTTAAAGGCAATCTCCCGGTAAGGTTCATCGGAGATCAGCCATATGGGATGATGATACTCCGCAGATTTGGCGTCAAGGATCTGGGCCAGCTTCCTGATGGTGTCTTCAGAATAAACACAACCGGAGGGATTGTTGGGGGTGTTTACGATGACGCCCTTGGTTTTGTCACTGATGGCTTCCTCAAAGGCCTTGAAATCAATCTGGAAAGCTTCCGTATCCGCCGGGATCAGCCGCATGGTGCAGCCGGCACCTTCGATAAACACCTTATATTCCGGGAAATAGGGGGCGAAAACGATAAACTCGTCGCCGGGATTGCCCAGTCCGTAAAGGCAGCAGCAGAGAGCTGCAGCGGCACCGTAAGTCAGGTAAAGGTTATCTCCCCTGAAGGCGGTTCCGAAACGCTGATTCAGAGAATCTGCGATCATCTGCCTGGCACCTGCATCGCCCTGGGCACTGGTGTAGCCGTGAAGGATAACAGGATCCATTTCTCTGATCAGCTTCATTGCTGTCTCATTAACGATGGCAGGGGAGGGGACGCTGGGATTGCCGATGGAAAAGTCAAAAATATTCTCCGCACCGACTTGCGCAGCCCGCATCTTTCCGAATTCAAACAGTTCACGGATCACTGACCGCTGTGTTCCGAGACCAACCATTCTTTCATTTAAATTCAACATAACATATCTCCATTTCTACGTGTTTTGCCTAATCATACCTATGATGATAGAGGATTATAATCTTTCTGTCAACCGATTCATGTCGGAATCAGAGGGGGGCCGGATCCATACTTGCCGGACACCGGGCCGGATTATCATTCAGTTGACAGAAAGCCGATTTTGTGTTAGATTGATGTAGGCACTTTAACAGATAAAAGACAAAAAGTTGAAAAACATAAAATCTATAAATTGATTTAGAAGGAGTAAAACAATGCCGGTAACAGATTTATTAGAGAGAAATCACAAATTATACGGAGATGAAGTGGCTCTGATCGAACTGAACCCATCCATGAAGGAGACCAGAAAGACCACATGGAAAGAATATGACCTGGTTCAGCAGACCGATAAGAATCCCTACCGCCGTGAGATCACCTGGGAGGTTTTTGACGAGAAGGCCAACCGTGTTGCTAACATGCTGTTGAGCCGCGGAATTAAGAAGGGTGACCGGGTTGCCATCCTCATGTTTAATAACCTGGAATGGCTTCCCATCTATTTCGGTATCCTCAAGAGCGGAGCCATCGCTGTTCCTTTTAATTTCCGTTTTGATGCCAAGGAGATCAAATATTGTGCAGATCTGGCAGAAGTCCATGTGATTTTCTTCGGACCTCAGTTTATCGGCAGAATCGAATCGATTGAGGAAGATCTGAGTAAGGGACGTCTTCTCATCTTTGTGGGAGACGGATGTCCCACCTTTGCAGAGAGCTACCGGGAGCTGGTCGCAGATTGCTCCAGCCAGCCTCCTATGGTCCGCCTGGAAGAGGAAGATGACGCAGCCATCTATTTTTCTTCAGGAACAACAGGATTCCCCAAAGCGATTCTCCACAACCATGAGAGCCTTTCCCAGGCTGCTCAGATGGAGCAGAAGCATCATCTGACAAACCGTGAAGACACCTTCCTGTGTATTCCGCCACTCTATCATACCGGAGCCAAATTCCACTGGATGGGAAGTCTCTGTGCCGGAAGTAAGGCAGTTCTTCTTCAGGGCGCAACACCGGAGAATATTCTGGACGCCGTTTCCAGAGAGCACTGCACCATCGTCTGGCTGCTGGTACCCTGGGCACAGGATATCCTGGGATGTCTGGACCGGGGAGAGCTGAAGCTCAGTGATTATGAGCTGGACCAGTGGCGTCTGATGCACATCGGGGCTCAGCCGGTACCGCCGTCACTGATCCGCCACTGGAAAGATTATTTCCCTCATCATCTCTATGATACCAACTACGGCCTTTCGGAATCCACAGGACCCGGATGCGTTCACCTGGGTGTGGAGAATATCCATAAGGTTGGTGCCATCGGTATTCCGGGATATCGGTGGAAATGTAAGATTGTCGGGGAAGATGAGAAAGAAGTGAAACAGGGAGAAGTGGGAGAGCTCTGTGTCAGGGGCCCCGGACTGATGACCTGTTATTATAATGATCCCAAGGCGACTGCCGAGACATTAAAGAACGGCTGGCTTTTCACAGGAGATATGGCTATGCAGGATGAAGACGGTTTCATCTTCCTGGTAGACCGTAAGAAGGATGTCATCGTCAGCGGTGGAGAGAACATTTACCCGGTACAGATTGAAGATTTCCTTCGTTTGAATGATAAAGTGAAGGATGTAGCAGTAATCGGCCTGCCGGATCCCCGGCTTGGTGAGATTACAGGCGCCATCATCTCGATCAAAGAGGGGATGGAATGTACGGAGGATGAGATTAACGAATTCTGTCATGAACTTCCAAGGTATAAGCGCCCCAAGAAGATCATATTTGCAGATGTTCCCCGCAATGCCACCGGTAAGATTGAGAAGCCCCGTCTCCGTAAGATGTACGGTGCCGACCAGCTTGTAGCCCAGCAGAACAGAGGATAGAATAAAAAAGGGTACGCCGTACCCTTTTTTTGTTTTTGGTGAAACATTTTCCGAAAATGGATTGTATATATAGTAAGAACATAAACAAGGAGGTGAACCTGTGGAAACCGGAAAATATGTAGAGGACGCAATCATGGCATACGGTAATTCGGTACTGAGAATGGCTTACTCTTACCTTCACTCCAGGGAGGAGGCGGAAGACATTTTCCAGGAGACCTTTATCCGTTATATGCAGCATGCCCCTGATTTTGAGAGCAGGGACCATGAGAAGGCCTGGCTTCTTCGCGTGAGTTCCAACCTGGCAAAGAACCGGATCAAATACAACAGGATCCGGGCCCACGATGAACTGAGTGACCGGCTTCTGGAAAGGGGCAGGGAGGATCTGTCCTATGTATGGGATGCAGTGAAATCTCTTCCGGAGAACTATCGGGAGATCATCCATCTCTTTTACCATGAAGGATATTCCACCAGGCAGATCGCGGAAATGTTTGAGATGGAGGAATCCACGGTGAGGGTCCGCCTGAACCGGGGAAGGAAGCAGTTGAAAGAGATTTTAAAGGAGGAGTATGATTTTGAAGAGTGATAAATATGATGAAATCATGTCCGGCCTGATGGTTACCGACGAGATGAAAGAGCGGCTGATGGAGCGGCTGGAAAATGAGGACCTGATACCGGAAAATGTCGAGCGGATTCCTCTGACATATGAAGACGGAACAGGGGGCGGAGATCCGCCGGATATGGGGAAAGAGCCCGCAGGAGAAAACAATTCCGATAACCGAAAGGCAATCTATACATTTGCCAGGAGGATGGGGCTGGTTGCAGCAGCCTGTTTTCTGTTGGTTGTCGGTTTCAGTTTCGGAGCCCTGCTCAGATATGACAGTCATTCATCGCCTAAGGATACCGGAAGCCAGGCTTCCTATGAAGCCCCTTACAATGAGTATGAGGAGGAAATGGATGCCAGTGAACCGATGGTCGATGAGGAAGAGAACATTTCAGAGAATGCCATGGCGGATGGCGATGTCCCCATGACCGAGGGAAATAAAGAAAAGGCAGCAGCCACAGAACCATCCCAGGCCGGTGGAAGTCTTCCCGTTGAAATGAAAGGATCCGATCCCGTAACCGGCACTAAGGTGGTATACCGATGCGAGCTTACCATTGAGACCGAGGCTTACCTGCAAAGTATGAAAGACCTGAACAGAAGCATCGAAAGCAAAGGCGGATACATTGAATCCGAATATGAGCACGACTTCGACAGCTATATTGATGACAATGGTAAGGAACAGCCTCTGAAAAGAAATGAACTGATCATCCGTATTCCCAAAGACCAGTACAGGGCATTTGTAGCTGAAGCGGAAAAGCTTGGGACCATCAAAAAGAAGCAGCAGAGTGCCAATAACATCTCCAGAAGCTATGCGGATAATGAGGTACAGATCAAAGCCTTAAAGATTCAGGAGAAGCGGCTTCTTGCCATGATGGATCAGGCAGAGACCATCCAGGACATGATCACCGTAGAAGATCGTCTGACAGAGGTACAGAAAGAACTGGAGTCCTACCAGAGCTATAAGGCAGATATGGATGACCTGGTGGATTATTCCACGGTCACCATGGAATTAAAAGAGACCAATGACCATGTAAAAGCCGGGCAGCCGGAAGATCCGGATGCTGCGATTACAGCAATTACCATGATTCTTCTGGTGATTCTCCTGGCGATCATAATAGCAGGAGTTTCCTTCTTCGGAAACCGCAGGAAAGGCAAAGAGACCCCCTCTAAATAGTGAAAAATAAAAAACAGGAGCAGAGCAACGGATCATTGCTCTGCTCCTGTTTTTCATAGAGAAGGTATTATTTCAAAAGGTTTTTGATTGTATTTTTAGTCTCCCAGGGCGGTCTTCTGCTCTACCTGTGTCCGTTTGTGGTAGCAGGCGAAGGCATCTTCCACCAGCTGCTGATTGGGCTTCGGAGTAAAGAGGCTCACTACCGGTACAATGACCAGCCCGGACATCATGGCGATAGCGCCACAGTTAATCGGAGACTGCATAATCGGAGGCAGGACCGGTGTGATAACTCCCAGGTTACCCAGAAGGTCTACGATCATAAGAACAGAACCAAAGATAAAGCATACCCAGCAGGAAGCCTTCGTCGTACCCTTCCAGTAGAGAGAGTAGAGGAAAGGTGCCAGGAAGGCGCCGGCCAGTGCTCCCCAGGATATACCCATGAGCTGGGCGATAAATGTCACTGAACTCTTATACTGGACCAGAGCGATGATCGCCGAGATGGCGATGAAGAATACAATCAGCACACGGATCATTAACACCTGGCTCTTCTCCTTCATATCTTTGATAATGTTTTCCCTGATCAGATCGATGGTCAGTGTCGAACTGGATGCAATAACCAGAGATGACAGGGTGGACATGGAAGCCGATAATACCAGGATGACTACCAGGGCAATAAGGCCCGGGCTCAGGTTGGAGAGCATGGTAGGAACGATAGAGTCAAAACCTCCGGTTTCGATGTTGATCTGGTCAGAGAACAGCCGTCCGAAACCACCCAGGAAGTAACATCCTCCGGCAACTACAAATGCGAAAAATGTGGAGATTACCGTTCCCTTTTTAATAGAGTCCTCATTGTCGATGGCATAGAACTTCTGGACCATCTGGGGAAGACCCCAGGTACCAAGAGAAGTCAGGATGACGACAAAAAGGAGATTCAGGGGATCCGGACCGAAGAAAGAAGCAAAGATGCCGGGAGTTGTCACCGGGTCTTCAGCAGGAACTCTGGCCAGTCCGTCGAGGGCAGCCATGAAGCCTCCCTTGCTGTTGAGGACTGCCGCGATGATCACAACAATTCCCACCAGCATGATCATACCCTGAATAAAGTCATTGATCGCTGTAGCCATGTATCCGCCGGCAATAACATAGACGGCAGTCAGGACAGCCATAAGAATGATACACACGGAATAATCAATATTGAATGCCATTCCGAACAGTCTGGAAAGTCCATTGTATAAGGATGCAGTATAGGGAATCAAAAAGATGAAGATGATCATGGAAGATACGATCTTCAATGCATTGCTTTCAAAGCGCTGTTCGAAAAACTGGGGCATGGTAGCAGAGTGGAGATGCTGGGTCATGATTCTTGTTCTCCTGCCCAGGATGACCCAGGCCATCAGGGATCCTATGAGAGCATTTCCAATACCGATCCAGGTGGAAGCAATACCGTATTTCCATCCGAACTGGCCGGCATATCCTACGAAGATAACGGCGGAGAAATAGGAGGTTCCAAAAGCGAATGCAGTAAGCCAGGGGCCTACCGAACGTCCGCCAAGGACAAAACCACTCACATCCGTAGCATGCTTTCTGCAGTAGAATCCGATTCCTATCAATACGGCAAAATAGATGATTAAAAGAACAAGTTTCATAACGTTTTCCTTTCTTTTTTCTCAGAGAAAGAGGTCTTCTCTGATTTAATACTTTAAAACTTAAAACCATCAACACTTTAACACATGAAATCATAGAAGTCAAGCCTCTTTCCTGTTTTTTTCAAGAGTATTTTAAATATCGTGGGTAAGGGAGCTAAAACTATGTTTTCACATTGATAAACAGTGCTTTTGTGTTGTACAATAGTAAGACAATGAACTATGATTTTTTTAATATAGCAGGAGAGGAATTGATATGAAAAATATATTATATGTTGCTGCAGAATGCGGCCCCTTTATCAAGACAGGCGGTCTTGGTTCCGTATTGGCTTCCCTGCCCAGGGAACTGAGCAAGGAAGACTATGATGTCAGAGTGGTGATTCCCTGTTACCAGTGTATTCCCCGGGAGTACAGGGACCAGATGGAAACTGTTGTTTCGTTTCCCATGAAGCTGAACTGGAGAGATCAGTTTGTCCGGGTAAAACAGCTGAAAATGGATGGGGAGACCTTTTATTTTATCGAGAATAACTTTTATTTCTGTGGGGATTCCCCCTACAATGATATCTGGCTGGACATCGAAAAGTTCAGCTTTTTCTGCAAGGCAGTTCTGGAGATGCTTTCCTATCTGGAATATCAGCCGGATATCATCCACTGTCATGACTGGCAATCCTCCCTGGTTCCGGTATATCTGAAGTCATCCCTCTACAGTTTTAATCCTTTCTACAGCAGGATTAAAACCATCATGACCATCCACAATCTCAGGTTCCAGGGACAGACAGATATTGACCGGCTGAAGGATCTCACCGGACTGCCGGACGACATGTTCACTTACGATAAACTGGAATATTATAATCAGGCCAATCTTTTAAAGGGCGGTATTGCCTGTGCAGACCGGATTACCACGGTCAGCCGGACCTATGCCGGGGAAATCTGTACGCCGGACTTCGGCGAGGGACTGGATTCTACATTAAACTACCGAAAAGAGGACATTACCGGTATTGTTAACGGCCTGGACTATGTTTTCTATAATCCCTCCAAAGACCCTGCCATCGCAAAGAAGTATGGGGTGAAAAGAAGAATTGAGGGAAAGGCTGTGAACAAGAAGGATCTTCTGGAGACTGTCGGACTGCCGGAGGAAGAAGATGTTCTTGTTCTCGGAATAGTCGGCAGACTGACTGAGCAGAAGGGACTGGATCTGTTTGGTCCCATCCTGCCACAGCTTATGGAGAAGCCGGTGAAGCTCCTTGTATTGGGAGGAGGTCAGCCGGAATATGTCCGCATTTTCGAAGAAGCCCGGGAGAAATATCCTGATAAGGTTTATATGAACGTGGATTACTCGGATGCTCTGGCCAAAAAGTTTTATGCCGGCTGCGATGCCATCCTCATGCCTTCCCGTTTTGAACCCTGCGGACTCAGCCAGATGATGGCCCTCCGTTACGGTTCCGTTCCGGTTATCCGGGAAACCGGAGGATTGAAAGACACGGTGGCGGTGGTCGGTAAATCCGACAAACCCACAGGATTCGGATTTGAAGCTGCAGAACCGGATGCCCTTCTCGCCTGCCTTATGGAAGTCTGCCGTGTCTATTTCGAGGACCGGGACCTGTGGAACGAAATGACAGAGCGGGGAATGAAGAAGAATTATTCCTGGAAGACATCCTGCCGGAAATACGAGAAACTGTATGAACTAATGGTTTAAAAAGGACGCCTTCCAGATACCAGGAGTATACTGTGAAAGAACAAAAAAAAGAAAAAAGTTTCCTTAAAAATGTAATATTCATTTTACTGCTGGGCCTGTTCTTTGCCGGGCTCAACAGTTTTTTTCAGCCGGCCTGGTTCAGCTGGAACAATTATGACACCTTCCACGGCTTCTACAGTGAGCCTGAGAATACCATAGAAACGATCTTCCTCGGGTCCAGTGCTGCGGTAAACGGTGTGGATCCCATGGAACTTTACCGAAGAAGAGGGCTGTCCTGCTACAATCTGGGGTCGGAGCAGCAGCCTCTCATGGTATCTTATTACTGGATGCAGGAAGCCTTCCGGAGGAATCCCCGTTCCCTGAAGACGGTGTTTCTGGATGTTTCGGAGCTGAGAAAGGGATCCCAGCCCGAATTCTATCAAAAAGGGATTGACCCTATGCATTTTTCCATGGTGAAATACAACGCTGTGAAGGACTATACCGATGGAAAGGCGGAAGATATCGTCTCCCATCTGGTTCCCCTTTTCTCCTATCACAGCCGGTGGAACTCCCTGAACGACCTCAGCATGTTAGTGGCCTATGTTACCTCGGAAAACTCTGTCAGTATGAGGCTTCATGAATCGGTGGGATTTGTCCGGTCCGGCCTGATCAGCCGGGCAGGTTCCAAGTTCGGAAGAGATCTGGATCTGCAGCTCTATCGGATGTCTGTTAATAAATAATTATTAAGGGAGGAAGAATAATGAAACAGTTAATTGAGATTATGAGCGATGTGAGACCCGATGTGGATTTTGAGAAGGAGACCAGGTTGATTGATGATGAGATTCTGGATTCCTTTGATATCATCTCCATTGTCAGTGAAGTAAATGACCAGTTTGGTGTGGATATCATCGCCGCAGACTTGCTTCCGGAAAATTTCAACTCGGCGGCAGCACTCTATGAACTCATTAAGTCCATGCAGTAAGAGAGGGGATTCCCCTCTTTTTTTTCTGCACAGAGAGGAAATTGTCTAAATTGGCCAA